>CAZCRJ010000445.1:0-3257 GCA_964501015.1 uncultured Roseivirgaceae bacterium
AAACCCGAAGTGGCATGCAGGGAATTTATTGAAGCGCTTAATACGAGAACACCAGGCAATTAGTGAATGGAAACACAAGTAAAAATAAAGATATGTGGAATGCGGGATGTGAAAAACATCTGCGGAGTAGGTGCTTTGCAACCAGACTATATGGGATTCATTTTTTATCCTTCATCACCACGGTATGTTGGCAAAAATTTTAGTATTCCTAAGGATTTGCCACATGCAATTAAGCGGGTAGGTGTTTTTGTGAATGATTCCCATCACACGATCATGTATCAGGTAAGGAAGCATGATTTATCAATTGTTCAATTGCATGGTGATGAGCCGGAGTCATTGTGTGCGGAAGTACAAGCGGAAGGAGTGGAGGTAATCAAAGTATTTTCAATCAGGGAGGAATTTGATTTTTCAGTTTTGAAGAAATACAAACCACATGTTAATTATTTTCTGTTCGATACGAAGGGAAAGTTTTATGGAGGAAATTCGAAAACGTTTAACTGGAAGGTGCTGGAGAAGTATGACCAGGACGTTCCGTTTTTTCTGAGCGGAGGCTTAACTCCCGATAACATTCAAAATGTTTTTGGGTTAAACCACATGAATCTTTACGCACTCGATATCAACAGCGGTGTGGAGGATATGCCCGGAATAAAAAGTGTACAAAAGATTGAAGAAGTCATGAACATAGTGAATCGAACCAATAGCATTAAGAGATTATGAAATACCAGGTAGATGATAATGGATATTACGGAAACTTTGGCGGGGCCTATATTCCGGAAATGTTATATCCCAATGTGGAAGAGTTACGAGAACGGTATTTGGAAATACTGACCGAACCTGCCTTTAAAGAAGAATTCAATCAGCTTTTGCGCGACTATGTCGGGCGGCCTACACCATTGTATTTTGCACACCGGCTATCGGAACGCTACCAGGCAAAAATTTACCTGAAACGGGAAGACCTTTGCCATACCGGTGCACACAAAATCAATAACACCATCGGGCAAATTCTTCTGGCCAAACGCTTGGGGAAGCAGAAGATTATTGCTGAAACCGGTGCCGGTCAACATGGCGTAGCAACGGCAACGGTGTGTGCATTAATGGGCATGGAGTGCATCGTATATATGGGGCAGTTGGATATGGATCGTCAGCGACCCAATGTTGAACGCATGCGAATTCTTGGAACGAAAGTAGTGCCGGCAACTTCCGGTAACATGACCTTGAAAGATGCCACCAACGAAGCCATGCGTCATTGGATCAACCATCCAACGGATACACATTACATAATAGGTTCGGTTGTTGGTCCGCATCCCTATCCCGATATGGTCGCCCGGTTCCAGTCGGTAATCAGTGAAGAAATTAAAAACCAATTAACAGAAAAAGAAGGCAATCCAAATCCCGATTATGTGCTGGCATGTGTTGGCGGAGGAAGCAATGCCGCAGGCGCATTCTATCATTATCTTCAGGATGAGCATGTTCAATTGATCGGTGTAGAGGCGGCAGGTCTGGGCATTGATTCCGGTGAATCTGCGGCCACCACTGCGCTGGGTAAACCAGGCGTTTTGCACGGAAGTAAAACATTGCTCATGCAAACGGAAGATGGACAGGTAGTGGAACCGTATTCCATTTCAGCAGGATTGGATTATCCGGGCATTGGACCAATGCACGCTCACTTATTTGAAACCGGCCGGGTACAGTTTTTAAGCGCTACTGATGATGAAGCCATGCAGGCAGGCATTGAACTGAGCCGCACGGAAGGTATTATCCCCGCTATCGAAACCGCACATGCTGTAGCGGTGTTGAAGAAAATGGAGTTCGATGCGGATGATGTGGTGGTGATCAATTTATCGGGTCGCGGAGATAAAGATCTGGAGACGTATATTCGGTGGGGTAAGTACTAAGGAATGTTTCCCATTGAGTGATAGTGAATAGTTTAAAATGCACCTATAGAAATGAATTCCAGAATGCACATTATTCAAAGAACATTCATCTGGATGGTCATCTTTACAGTGGGTTGTTCACCATCTGTAAAAGAAAGTTCTTCAAGTATGGATTTAGCTGCTTACGAAAAAGAAATTGCAGAATGGAACAAAAAGCGTTACGATTATCAGAAAAGTGAGGAGGGATGGTTAAACCTTGCCGGATTATTTTGGCTGAAGGAAGGCATCAACACGTTTGGTAGTGGCAGTGAAAATGATTTTGTATTCCCGAAAGGAAAAATTCCTGAGCGTGCCGGGTTTCTAATGGTGAAGCAAGGTGTTGTAACCCTTGAAGCTGTGCCCAGTGTAACGTTTGTCGTTAATGGAGAATCTGTTTCACAGTGTATACTTTATCACCCTGACTCATCACGTAGTATGGTAGCGTACGGACCATTACGGTGGTTTGTCATCAAACGCGATGACAAATTCGGCATCCGGCTTCGCGATCTGGAGCACCCTGCGTTGGAAGAATTTCACGGCATTGACCGGTATCCTGTCAAACCTGAATGGCGAATTGAAGGTCGTGTGGAGTGGGCCGATTCATCACGCACGATTGAAATCACAAACGTAGTAGGACAAACCATGCAGCAGCGATCCGTTGGCACGTTGGTATTTACCTGGCAGGGTAACGAATACCGATTGGATGCACTCGATGAAGCTAACGATGAATTCTTTATCATCTTCGGAGATGAAACCAATGCACGGGAAACGTATGGTGCCGGACGGTATATGTATTTACCGTTACCGGATGAAAACGGAACAATAATTATTGATTTCAACAAGGCTTTCAATCCGCCTTGTGCGTTTACAGAATTTGCAACCTGTCCGCTACCACCAAAACAAAATGTATTGCCCTTTGCCATTCCGGCAGGGGAATTGAATTATGGAACACATTAACACTATGAACCGCATCCAGGCACTTTTTGAACGAAAGCAGGAAAACATTCTTTCCGTTTTCTATACTGCAGGTTTTCCGTCACGTAACGATACCGTACAAATTGCGCAGCAACTGGAAGCGTCAGGGGTTGACTTATTGGAAATTGGTATTCCTTTTTCTGATCCGCTGGCCGATGGCCCCGTTATTCAGGCCAGTTCTAAAACAGCCATAGATAATGGGATGACCGTAAAGCTATTGCTTGAACAGGTTAAAGAAATCCGGACTACGGTTCAACTCCCAATTTTGCTGATGGGATACATCAACCCTGTCATGCAGTACGGCATTGATAAGTTTTTTCGCGACAGCGCATCTGCTGGTGTTGATGGATTCATTTTTCCGGATATGCC
>CAZCRJ010000446.1:0-3205 GCA_964501015.1 uncultured Roseivirgaceae bacterium
ATAGTCATTTTCAAGAGTTTACAGCCTGATAATTCACGGCATGAATATTCCTTACTGCCATTCCGTAATTAATTAATTTTAAATAAACACATATTATGAAAAAATGCATTCAAAGAATTTTAAATGTAACTGTTGTTGCGTCTATGATGATGGTATTCATCGCAGGTTGCACCGATGATGATACTGATAGACCAGGCTTGACAGGTCAATCAAAAGTTTACACACTTCAGTCGGTGTCAAATCCTGCCATTAGTGGAACGGTGAAGTTTGCAGAACGGAGTGACCTTTCAACGGTGGTTACATTGACGCTTAACGGCACATCATCAGGGAACACTCACATAGCCCATATTCATGAAAACTCGGCTGCTGAAACAGGTGGGATTATTATCGACCTGAACTCCATACAAGGCGCTAACGGAACGAGTGAAACCGTTGTAACAGCGTTTAACAATGGAACGAAAATTACGTACTCCGAATTGCTCAACTTAAACGGTTACGTAAATGTGCATGCAAGTGCCTCAGATTTGGCAACACTTATTGCGCAAGGTGATATTGGCGAGAATGAATTATCTTCCGCATCTACCACGTATTTATTAGCGGCTGTAAATGACTCTGGCGTTGATGGCACCGTTACCTTTACAAAGCGGGTTAGTGGATCTACACTGGTTAAGGTAAATTTAAACGGAGCATCGCCAACTGGTAATCACCCTATTTCCATACATGATAATACCGTGGATGCTACAGGGCCAGTGGCTATTACGTTAAATAATTACCTGGGTTCTACTGGTACCAGTGTAACTTCTGTTCGGAAGCTTAATAACAATACCGCTATAACCTATGAACAATTAACGGCTTTTAACGGGCACATCAATATCGCAGCAAGCGCCATTGACCAGGCCTATATTACCCAAGGTAATATTGGTTCAAATTAAGAGAAATATCTTTTCAAGTAAATGGCTTCTCATACGGGAGCCATTTTTTTTGTGTGCTACACATCCTGGTATTTCAAGTGCGGTTAAGCCTCAGTAACGTGTGAAGTTGGAAGCTGGTAATGAATATTACTTCCTGGCTTCGTTCACCATTTCTTTAGCTTCCTGATGATCTTTGGCGCTGGCCTGTTCCTGATTTTCCATTGACGCTGGTTTGGGCTCATAACAAAGTTCAACATAAATCGGAAAGTGATCGGAATTACAATAAGGGAGGCGCTTCATAGTAACAAGTGTAAAATGATGACTGGAGAACAAATGATCCAATGGGAAACGCAACATGGGAATTTTAGCGTGAAAGGTATTGAACAATCCCCGTCCTATGCGAGGATCTAATAATCCGCTTATTCGTTTGAACAAACGGGTTGTGTGCGACCACGCCACATCGTTTAAATCGCCCATTACCAGTATGGGTCCTTTTTTCGCTTTAACCATTTTTGCAATCAGCATCAATTCGGCATCGCGCTCCGTACTTTTTTCATTTTCAGTAGGGCTTGGCGGTTGCGGATGTGCGGTATAAATAGTGATCGCTATTCCTGTTGGAAGCTCTACCGTAATTTCAAAGGATGGTATATCCTGTTCAACCAGAAAATTAATGGTGTGGGATTTCAGCTTCAATCGTGAATAAAAAATCATACCATACGTATTCTCCTGGGGGCAGGAAACTATGTATGGAAAATCCTTTTCCAGCACAGTGAGTGCGTTCGCCCATCGCGAATCGGTTTCCACCACTAACAGCACATCTGGCGATACGTGTTGCACCATCGTTACAAAGCCATCGTATTCAGTATTATCCTGATACACATTGCACATCATCACCCTGAGACAATTTCCGTTTACGGGCGTGGTACTGGTAAGCACTTGCTTTTTATACAAAAACGTAAAGGGTATAATTATAAAAAGATGATATCCTAAAGTACAGAACAATAGAAACAAGACTACACCATGCAGTATCGTAATTGGAAAGAGCAATAAACCCAGTACCAGAAGCACACTGATGATGATCGCTAACTGAGCATGTACAAAATCAAAACCGCGAATCCACCAGGCATCATACTTTATCAGGTGAACATAGGAACACACGATAAAGAATGCAGCGATACTATTGAACGTAATCACTCTCGTCTATGGTTAGTGCAGCGGTGCGTTTACTCTTCCGGCTAATTCGCATATTGATGACTTCAATTCCCAATGCAAAAGCCATCGATACATAAATATAACCCTTGGGCACATGAACGTGCAATCCTTCTATTACCAATACAGTACCAATCATAATCAAGAAAGAAATGGCCAATATTTTCATGGCCGGATGATTATTGATAAAATCACTGATACGTTTAGCAAAAAGGAGCATTACGGCAAGTGAAATAACAATAGCGATTACAATAACCACCACATTTTCCACCAGGCCGATGGCTGTAATAATGGAATCAAGTGAAAAGACCAAATCCAGCAGTAGGATTTGAACAATCGCTGAACGCATAGTAAGCTTCTTGGTTTTCTCTGCACCTTCTGGTTTTCCTTCTATCCTGTTATGAATTTCAGAGGTGCTCTTACCGATAAGAAATAAACCGCCCACGATCAGTATTATATCACGGTAACTGATAGTGAATTGACTAATGGTAAAGAGGGGTTTACTCAAGCCGATAATCCAATTGATGGCCAGCAACAAGAGAACACGGCCCAGAAAGGCCATTGATATTCCGATAACTCTTGCCTTCTTTTGTTGGGAAACAGGTAATCGCCCGCTTACAATGGAGATAAACACGATGTTGTCGATACCCAATACAATTTCAAGAAAAGTAAGCGTGATTAAACTGACAATGATTTCAGTGGAGAAGAATTCCATGGAGGTGAGCCTATTTCATTTCGTTATGCGTGCTTGTTTCTGGCTTATTATGTTTAGTGTTGATCGTATCATAGTGAACTCCACAACCCACTATTATTTACTTGCATGGGGATACTTTTATAGCTTACAGAATAGTAGGTACATCGCACTAGTCTTTGTTCTTCTTATGAATTTCTTCCACATCTCTAATGAAATTTGAGATTTTCGCATCCGCGTCAACGCCATACGCGTCTATTAACGTTCCTTTCCGACCGTCATTTGTTTCTATGAAATATAAAATGGCATTGTCCTGTGGGTCGGAATACCCTTCAAACCTATAGTAGTTGGTAATGGAAATGTCTTGTGGGGAATACATGACCTTTTCATCTTC
>CAZCRJ010000447.1:0-3200 GCA_964501015.1 uncultured Roseivirgaceae bacterium
ATGTTGTATATATTCCTTGGGCTACTGCAGAGAGTACCGGTCTTCCTTTAAAACCGGAGGCGCCAGGTATGCCGTGGATAATGGACCCCGGTACACACCGTGCGCATATCATGATTAATCCGGTATCGAAAGATTGACCAGAGAAGTAAAGGAGAAATACTAATTTTGAAGAACCTGTCTATCGCTTCCTGAATTTATCAGTCCAGCGATTAGCTTCCTTCATCTTATTTAACTTGCCGTCTTTAATGGAAGCAGCAAGTTTTTCATTCATGGGTCCCTTTGATGTAAGGTGATAATCCCCGCAATCTTCACAGAGGTACACAGCCACCGGACCGCTGGCACGTCCATAATCAAAGTGGGCCTGTGCCTCAATCAGTGCTTCCTCTGCTACGTGCTGGCTGGGATACGATTTTTTACCGGTTACACAGGCTTTCATCATGCACGATTTACCGCTAATGTAATCAATCAGAACCTCTGGTAAAAAAACACCTGCTAGAATAAACTACAACTATTATCTTCCTTACCAATTAAAAACTTGATTACCTATGCGAAAACTATATCTTAACCTCGTGTTGCTTCTCTTTACCGCATTATCCTTTGCACAGGGTGATCCGGAAATTCTAAGAAAGCTTGAAGAAATTGCCGTCATCGATCAAAAGGTCATGATGCCCATGCGCGATGGCGTGCGTTTAGCCACTGATATCTATCGCCCGAAAGGAAATGCAAAAGTGCCCATCGTCTTTTCCCGTACTCCATACAATTTTAACACGTGGGTGGATGGTACCATGCGCACACGAACACTTGAGTCAGCTTATGAAGCGGTACAGAAGGGATATGCTTATGTAGTACAAAATGAACGAGGCCGATTTTTCTCGGAAGGGGAATGGGATATTCTGGGTACTCCTACTACGGATGGCTATGATGCCTTTGAATGGATGTCAAAACAATCGTGGTCGAATGGGAAAATCGGTGTGATCGGATGTTCCTCTACAGCCGAATGGCAAATGGCGGTTGCTTCCCTTAACCATCCCGCACTTGCCGCAATGGTTGCTCAAGGATATGGTGCCGGAGTAGGTCGTGTGGGTAACTTTTATGAGCAAGGTAATTGGTACCGCGGAGGCGCTCATCAAATGCTCTTTACAGCATGGTTATATGGCACACAGAATGATAAGTTCCGGCCAACGTTTCCAAAAGATATTACTCAGCAGGATCTGATCCGTGTTCAACGTTTTTATGACCTGGCAACCGAAATGCCTCGGGTCGACTGGTCGCAAGGATTACAACACTTACCGGTTCAGGATATCATGAAAAATGTTAACGGACAAGATGGTGTTTTTGAAAACATGATCAGGCGAAAGCCGAATGATCCGGCCTGGTTTAATGGTGGACTTTACCATGATGATCAACCGTTAGATGTTCCAGCGTTCTGGTTTGTTTCCTGGTATGATGTGTCCTCTAGTCCAAACCTGGCATTATTTAATCATGCACGTACTAACTCGAATAAGGATATAGCCGACAATCAATACCTGGTAATTGCCCCCACCCTACATTGTGCCTTTACCCGTGCAACAGAAAATACCGTTGTAGGTGAACGCAGCATGGGCGATGCCCGATTGAATTATAATGAACTTACCTGGGGCTGGTTTGACATGCTGTTGAAGGGACAACAGAATGACTTTAAGAAAACCACTCCGCGCGTTCAATACTATACCATGGGAAGCAATACATGGCAAAGTGCTGATACCTGGCCGCCCAAAAATGCAGTTATGACCAGTTACTATTTAAGCAGCGAAGGAAAAGCCAACACCCGCAACGGAAATGGAAAGCTAGTTCCTAAAGTTCCATCTGCCGATAAGCCCGATACGTTTACATATGATCCTGAAAATCCGGTTAACTCCTATGGCGGAAATGTTTGTTGTACAGGCAACGCGGTAACAGGTGGTTCCTTTGATCAATCAACGATGGAGTTGCGAGAAGATATCCTCGTCTATACCTCAGCGCCCCTCAAAGAAGGCATTGAAGTGAGCGGCTTCATTGAGTCAACACTGTATTTATCCTCTGATGTGAAAGATACTGATATCACCATTAAGTTGATTGATGTTGGCCCGGATGGAAAAGCATACAATCTGGATGAAACCATTCAACGCGTACGATATCGTGAAGGATATGAAAAGGAAGTTTTTATGGATAAAGGGAAAGTATACCAGGTAAATATGACACCTATGTCAACCAGCAATTATTTTGCCCCCGGTCATAGTATCCGTATAGAAGTTTCCAGCAGTAATTTTCCTCGGTTTGACAGAAACCTCAATACCGGAGGAAATAACTTCGATGAATCGAAAGGTGTTGTTGCCACCAATACCATCCATCATTCGAAAAAATATCCTTCAGTTGTGAAGCTACCCATCGTAAAAAAATAAGGAGACAATTAACGGATACCGAGCACTCTGAAGGGAAACATCAAAACAGCTCCAATAATGTTAAATAATAGGCCGATGGTAAGGCCTATTATTTTAAAAGGCAACAAGATCAGCCAGACAAGCGGAAAAATAACGATCATCAGTAGTGCCAATGGCCAGCACATGACCAGAAGAATACACCATACTAAGAGAACAAGCAACGTACGCATGAATTGGTTTTTATCTACTCGTAACAAAGAAATGGCCAGAATTATAACGTGTTCATTTATAAACCCTTACCTGATCATTGCTCTAATCAGCTTTTCAGTTCTGAACACTGCATTGTTCAGTAGTGTACACGTATGGCATACCACTATATTTTTATATTTTTAGCGTACTATGGGGAAAGTAATTATTAATAGTTTTGCGGAATTTGAACAGCATGTAGGAAAAGAACTGGGCGCTTCTGACTATCACAAAATAACGCAGGAACAAATCAACCTCTTTGCAACGGCTACACTCGATCATCAGTGGATTCATACCGATCCATTACGGGCAGCAGCAGAGAGTAAATTTAAAAGTACTATTGCCCACGGATATCTTACCCTATCATTGATACCACATCTTTGGGATCAGATTGCTGAAGTAAACAACATTTCCATGCTGGTCAATTATGGCATTGAGGACTTACGGTTTAATCAACCCGTTCTGGTAAATCAGGAGGTGCGTTTACGGGTTTCGCTAAAAGCGCTTACCAATCTTCTGGGTATTGCCAAAACCGAAATGAATATTGTTCTGGAG
>CAZCRJ010000448.1:0-3196 GCA_964501015.1 uncultured Roseivirgaceae bacterium
GATTTCCAGGGGAGCGTTTCCTGCATTTTCGAAAACTGTCCACGTCCAATCTGCGCCATTACCACCTTCTTCAAAGTTGATAGGTGCATTGAGTGTAGAAGGTGGTGGTGTGGTTGTTCCGCTGCTAAAATATAAGTTATCCAAATAGACGGTTCCGTTGCCTTCAAATTTGAACTGGAAAATATCTGTTAAGACCATGCCCTGGTTGGAGAACTCCGTTAAGGGTATGGCAGTACTAACCCACTGACCCGGGGTAATGGTAAACGTATAACTTTTTTCACCGGAGGTACGGCTAATGAGAAATACTTTCAGCGCGGTAGAATTGGCTGTCCAGTAATCAACATGGAGATAGGTTTTTTCGGATACATTCTGGTCACTACCAAATTCTATTCCCTGGTAATTCAGGTTTTCATATTTCAGGGCGTTATTTCCTGCGACACTTACTTGTGACACAACGGTTTCCTGCCCCCAGTCCGGGTTGAAATTGGTGCCCGTTACGTTGGTGTAGGTATCGCTGAAAATGGAGATTACCTTATCGGCAGTGATGGTAGGAGTTGGTGCGGCAACTGTAGGGCTTGAGCCGGGATCAACCGTCTGGCCAGTGAAGATGATATTGTCAAAATACACAACGTTATCGCCTGTTCTTCCTGCGAGGTTGAAATCCGGGAATATAATTATCTGATCTAGTTTTCCTTCTTCTGCCGGGGGATTAACAAAATCTGAAAAATTAAAAGTGAGTTCTTCCCACTCATTCACTTTTGTATTGGCAACTTTTTTCTCGCCTTGCGACCATCCTGTTGGAGAAGCTAATTTAATGCCTACATCACTGATCACCGATTTCCACACCATGATTTTAATGGTGTTGTTTGTGGCGTCTAAGGTAAACGTACCGAATGCTCCGTGAGCATTTTCAGTTCCGGCCCACGGTTGACCTGCTTGTAAGGCAGTAAATTTTGCAACCGTAGCAGATGTGTTAATACCGGAGGGATCCGGGTTGGTAATAAATTCGAGGGCTGGATTGGGTCCATTTTCAAATACATTCCAGGTCCAGGAGGCTCCATTCCCTCCTGTTTCAAAATCGATGGTGGGCTGTGCTTGTACACACAGGATACCAAAGAAAATTAGTGAAATGACTACAGTACAAATCTTCATGTGTTTTGGGATTAAATAAATACTTCTTCTATATTCTATTGAAAAAGGTGCTGTGGATTGTCATCGTTTAGTTATTGGGTTTGAAATGATCCATCCTACAATCGATTTCTTTTCCCTGGAAGCGCAATCCTTTGCACCAATGAACAAATCTTCACTTTATACATTGTAACTTCTATTTTTTGTATTCATCATAATTACAACAAGAGAAGTTTTTCAGTACATCATAAATACATCAGAATGATTAAATCGTGTATTCTGATCAAATTAAAGGGTTTGATGATTTCTCGTTAAATTCACACCTCGATGTACTTCATTGAGAAATGATGCTTTTAGAATGGGATGATTGTTAACGTTAGCTATCACCCTTCAAGACGATAACGGGAACATGCTTAGACAAAAAAAGACGCAGCTTCCCACGTCTTTTATTATAGTAATGTTAACCAACTAAGGAATTAAACCTCTTCAGCGGCCAATTCCTTCGTGCAGAAGAACCAGTCGTAGCACTTCACTCCTTCCTGGATATTTTCCATTCGGTCTTTGGCCACACCACACGATCCTGCCGTTGGTACAATTACATCATCTCCCGGATACCAATCTGCAGGTGTTGCCACACTGTGCTTGTCGGCAGTCTGCATGGCGATTAAGGCCCGTTTCAGTTCATCAAAATTACGACCTAGTGTGAGCGGATAATAAATAATAGCCCTGATCATACCCTTGGGGTCAACGAAAAAAACTGCACGAACTGCCTTGGTTGAACTTTCGCCCGGCTGAATCATGCCATATTTTTTGGCAACTTCCATGGTGATATCTTCAATCAGCGGGAATTTTACTTCCACATTTTTCATTCCCTTGTATTCGATTTTTTCCTTGATGGTTCGTAGCCAGGCAATGTGGCTGTACAACCCGTCAACGGAAAGACCGACCAACTGACAATCCAGCGCATTGAACTCATCCTCCATTTTCGCGAACGTCATAAACTCGGAGGTACAGACAGGGGTAAAATCAGCGGGGTGGCTGAACAGGATAACCCATTTACCGGAATAATCGGAAGGAAAGTTTATCGTACCCTGAGTGGTGATCGCTTTAAATTCAGGAGATTTATCTCCTATGCGTGGCATAGCCACTACTTGCCCATTCGTTTCCATAGTGTTTATTTAGTATGACCGAAGATCGTACTGCCGTATAAAGAAAGCAGTGATCTGGGTTATGTACCCTTACTGATTTAAATCAGCCCACACATGAAAGGTGGTGTTATTCACTCACCGGAGGCATGGAAAAATGGTTGCATTGTATATTTTAGCGTGGAAAGACTAGCCTGAAATCAGCGTACAGTGTTGCTTTAGGTTATTTTGTAGCATTCATGACTAAAGAACTGATAAGGAAAAATTTCTGGAAGCGATTATTGTTGTCAGTAATACTGATTCCAATCATTTTGCTTTCCACGTTGATGCTGGTATTAATCTGGAAACAGGAAGTTATAGTTCAGGAACTCATTACCACGATTAATAAAGATTTTCGGGGCACACTGGAAATTGAAGGCAGCCACATTTCACCCTTTGCCAACTTCCCCTACATCTCAATTGACCTGGATCATGTTACGGTGTATGAAGACAAAACCAAATTAACCGAACCGTTAATGGATGTTGCTGATCTATACCTGGGCTTCGACATCTGGACATTATTCAAGGGTACATTGGATATCCGTTCGCTCAATATTTCGAATGGTTATCTCAACGTTATTCAACATCGCGATGGAACCATCAATATTCTTGAGGCACTCTCAAGCGAGCATGAAATAGAGGATGTGACCGAAGAGTTTCACCTCGATTTAAAAAGTATACAGCTTTCCAACGTCCACTTAATTAAGCACAACGAAGAGAATGAGGTAATTCTGGATATTTTTATCAACACGGCCAGTTCAAAATTCAGGACAACGGAGAACCACATGATGGTTTCGCTAAAAAGCAAGTTTGAAGTAAGTGCCATCCTGCAGGGTGACACCTCCTTTATCAAACACAAACACTTCGACATTACCACCCAACTT
>CAZCRJ010000449.1:0-3189 GCA_964501015.1 uncultured Roseivirgaceae bacterium
ATCAATGTATGATCCATCAGATGACGCAAAATAATTCTGTTCATTGACCAGAAAGATCACGCTGTTCACAAAGCTGGCGCCCTTCTCCATCGCCTTAGCGTTCGCGTTCAGCAGCAATTCCACCTTTTCTTTTACCGGAACTTCAAAGCCATTCTTTTTTATGGGTGTCTTCCAGCTCACTTCGCCATGCGCTGGCACAGGCACAAGCTTAACTGGTTCTTTCTGAAATTTGGAATTGGCTTTCGCAATCTGAACAGCGCGTTCCGTTGCCTTTTTTATTCCATCAGGAGTTACGGCATTAGTTGCAGCAAAACCCCAGGTGCCATTGGCAATTACACGTACTCCTACACCAAACGATTCAGTATTGACAATGTTCTGAACCTTCTGTTCGCGCGTGGTTACAAACTGATTGAGGTAACGGCCAATGCGCACATCGGTATACGTTGCCCCGATGGATCGTGCCGTATTAAGGGCAACGTCCGCAAGTTGCTTCTTCTGTGCAGCATCCATCCAGGGCATCAGTAATTGTGCAGGATCAACGCTGTTGGAAAAGGCATCCAGCGGAAGCATCAATGCGCCTGCACCAATACCAGCCATTTGAATAAAGTCTCTTCTTTTCATTTTCCTTTGGTTATATAGTTCTTCCGGTATTGATTACATTCACACCATTAAATCGGGAAGTCGAGCTTCCATGCGATACAGCGCTGACCTGGGAGGGTTGACCTTTTCCATCGAAGAAGGAACCGAACATGCGATAGTCATTTTCATCGCAGATCTTCACGCAACTATTCCAAAACTCCTGTGTATTGGATTGGTAGGCAACATCGTTCAGCATACCGGCAATGGCACCGTTTTTAATTTCATAAAATACCGTTCCGCCAAACTGGAAATTATAGCGCTGCTGATCGATAGAATACGATCCTCGTCCGGCAATGTAAATTCCCTTCTCCACATCCTTGATCATTTGTTGTGCGGAATAAGGATCCCTTCCTGGTGCCAGCGAAACATTGGGCATACGCTGAAACTGTACATCGCTCCAGCTTTGTGCATAACAACACCCGTGAGATTCATTTTGTCCGAGGATATGCATTTGGTCACGAATCGCCTGGTAATTTACCAGCACACCATCTTTAATCAGATCCCAGCGTTTGCATTTTACGCCTTCATCGTCATAACCCACTGCACCCAGCGAACCGGGTTGGGTTTTGTCGGCAAAGATGTTCACGAGCTTGCTGCCATAGTTAAAGTTGCCAGATTTCATTTTATCCAATGTGGCGAAACTGGTACCTGCATAATTGGCTTCATAGCCCAACACACGGTCGAGTTCCAATGGATGGCCGATGGATTCGTGAATGGTAAGCCCGAGGTGATTGGGCTCCAGCACCAGATCATATTTTCCCGGCTCAACTGATTTGGCGGAAATCATTTCGCGCGCTTGCAGTGCCGCTATTCCTGCATCTTCTATCATATCATAACTATTCCGGTATAAGATCAGGTCACCAGCTCCTTTTAGTTTATCCTCCTGTTTCGGTATAAGGTATTCAAAGCCAAGACCCATTGGGGCACTCAGCGCATCGCGTGTTTTAAACATACCTGAAGCACGATCAATCACGGAAACAGTAAAGGTTGGCCAGATGCGGTGAATGTCCTGATCAATATAGGAACCATCTGTAGAGGCAAAATATTTTTGTTCGTTTACCTGAAACAGGTTTGAGTTAACAAAGCTGGCCCCATTTTTCAGCGCGGCTTCGTTGGCAGCTAAAAGCAGGTCAACTTTTTCAGAGACAGGTACCTCAATTGCGTTTCGTTGAATCGGAGTCTTCCACGTTACTTCCCCATGTCCTTTTTCAGGAGCAAGTTTAACCGGTTCCTTTTGAAATTTTGCATTTGCTTTAGCAATGGCCACTGCCTGTTGTGTGGCTTTGCGGATGGCTTCTTCGGTTACACTATTGGTAGCCGCGAAACCCCACGTTCCGTTGGCGATAACCCGGATACCGGTACCGAAGGATTCGGTGTTGCTGATATATTGCACACGCCTTTCGCGTGTGGTCACAAATTGATTGAGGTAACGGCCTATGCGCACATCGGCATACGTGGCGCCCAGCGACTTCGCAGTATTCAGGACAACATCTGCCAGTTGCTTTTTCTGAGAGACACTCAAGGGTGAATCCAACATCGCCTCAAGTGAAACAGCGTTGCCCATCATCGGGATGGGTAGCAGCATACTACCAACACCCAACCCCGCCATTTGTACAAAATCTCTTCTTTTCAAAATTGAATTGTTTGAATGAAAATGTATTTGAGAATTAAATGTAGCTAAAAATCAAAAAAGGATACCGTAAATAGTATCCTCTGTTATTAGCTTATATGAATGGTAACAATCCTTCTGACCGGCAATCAAAAATCCGGACACGGAATTACCAATTTATCGCGTGGTGGCTTACGCGGATCACGCATGGACCAGGTATAGACCATACTGAACTCATGTGCCCCTCCACTTCCTGTTCCCAGTTTTGAAATAGTATAATCAAAACTATACCCAATGTTTAATGCCTGTTTGGAGCCAATGTTGGTAAACCCAAGTAGCAATACGATAGATTCATTATTGGCAAAACCATTAACCTGCTTAAACGGAACACCGCGATACCATACGCCTAACACCAATGGCTCTGCTGTAAAATACATGCCCAAGTCCACCTGATCAAATTCCCCCTGGTGGCGATATTGAAAAGCAGGCGCGATACTGCGCTCAGCATCCTGAGCATATAGTCCAACTCCTTTTACTCCTGAGCGTAAATAATATTTATATCCTCCATGAACCGATAGTTTAGTCGGCAATGGACTTTGTTCATCAATAATGGATTGATTAGGCCTGTTTAAATGAAACGCTGCGATACCGAGCCATGCTGCTTTGGTAAAGAAAACTCCTCCCAGGGAAAGGTCGATAAACGTTTTGCTGAAATTCGTATTGAAGGATTCTGCAGTGGAAGAAGATATAATGTTACCTGTAACCGGATCAAACTGATCACCAAATGTTAATTTATTGAAATTGACATCGCGGTTAAATAACGCAACCTGTGCACCCGGTCGAAAACCGACATTTTTAGAAAAATTGAGTTCGTAGGAGTATTGT
Organism: uncultured Roseivirgaceae bacterium; assembly: GCA_964501015.1. Classification (GTDB taxonomy): domain Bacteria; phylum Bacteroidota; class Bacteroidia; order Cytophagales; family Cyclobacteriaceae; genus UBA2336. Next base: position 3,134 of record CAZCRJ010000449.1, read on the forward strand.
AACCCTACCATGGTGCTGCGTAAACCTGCCAATCCTTCAACATCGCGTGATAAGAT
>CAZCRJ010000450.1:0-3172 GCA_964501015.1 uncultured Roseivirgaceae bacterium
TCAAGCTGATGAATGTCCGGGCTCATGGCGGTAAAGGAAAGACGATAGAGTTTTCCGCTTCGAAGTGAAATTCCTTCATGGTAAAGAAGCGCTTCCGTGTTTTCTGAAGGAATGTTTATTTTAATCGAGGGCCCATCCAGTAGGGTAATTTTTTCATGATTGATGGACACATTATCAGGCCAACTGATCCATCCTTTACTATTTTCCGTCATCGTGCCATTGGCTATCATATCCACGCCAACCGTTTTATAATAGGGAGGTTGTGTGGTGGGTATGAACACTGATTTCTCCTCGTATTGAGTATCGAACTGCCATTCCTGAAGGGTCAGGTAATCCGCCATACACGAGCCATTGTGCCTTACCATACGGGCTACGGCTAAATGGTTTGCGTGTGCTATAAACTGATTGTTGCCAAACGTGCCCAACTGACGCAAGTCCTTGTTCTTCTCTACGCTTACATACATGGCATGAGAAGTCTCATTGGCCATCCAAATATTCCCCTCAATTTTAAGTTGGCTATCCCGCTCGTTACCAAACTGGCCCAGTGTATCGATTCGAATATAAAGTTCTCCTTTTTCCTGATTCGCGATAGTCATTCCATTGGAGTAGCTAACATTATTAAGTATTGAAATATTTTTCGCGTTATGTAAAAATATACCCGACCCGGAGCAATGGCTTATTACATTATCGTGTATATGTACATACTTGCTGCGGTCATCTATATAGATTCCATGAGCAAACTGTTGCGCGGGAGTGATTGCGCCTATGCCAGAGCCTATACCACGGGTTATTCTATTGCCTTGTATAGTATTGCCTTGTTGTGTATTGTTCCAGGTATATATTCCAGCTCCATCATCTTTAATCAGGCAGAAATTGCTAATTATATTGTCTTTGATTTGTGTGTTCCCTGTGCGAAAATCGATCGCTGTATAGCCGACACTATCAATGGTGTTGGATTGAAATAGGTTCTCCGCCTGATATGGCAGATCACTGGTGATATAGAGTGCAATGTAGGTTCCGTTTCCACTTACGCCCCGGCCTTGTTGAAGACCGGTACGGCAAATCTGGTTTTGGGTAAATTGGTTTTGAGCACCTTGACTTTTTGTAGTGTTGTGCCATTGAACTCCGTTATTGCTGGAATCAGTAATCCGGCAGCCCTCAATTTTAATACGCGTGGAAGAAGTAATATCCATCCCATTTTTGCCAGAGTAACTAACCTCAACTCCTGCAAGTTTTATGGAAGAGCTGTTCACTACAGTAATGCCCGATAATCTGAATCCGGTAAAAATCAAATTTTCAATAGTAATAGAATTCAGATCAGCAATGGTTAATCCTGTATCGCGAACACTTACTTCAATTTCTTGCTGACCTGGTTTCTTCCCGGAATCCAAATACACGTATAGCATTTTTTCTGAAGGATTGAAATACCATTCTCCGTGTAGATCTAACGTGGAAATATGGCGTTGAATAAAATAGCCAAATCCATTAAGCAGTGGATAGGAGGCTGGTGCGGTAAACATAAAGGTTTTATTGGTGTTTTGCCTTACGGTAAGATTGTCAATCGTCCAGCGGCTGCTGCGCACTACCACTTCTGCCATACTCCAGTCCGTATCGGGAAAGGCCAGGGTAGCATCAGCGAAGGAAGTTTCATATTGCGCTGCTCCAGTAATGGGTAACATGGTAGTATTGGGATACCGCCCAAGCACCTGTGGTTTGCCGTTGATAAATAGATTTCCGGGTTCGGTATCACAGTTATCGCATCGGGCCGCCCAAATGTTATTTCCAATATAGTCCCATTGTTTCAGTGCTATCAAGCCAGTAAAAACAGGCTTTGATCCATTTCCATAGGCGCCTATATAAATTCCAGTAGTACGTAGTTTGACAGCTCCTGTAAAGGTACTTCCCCGCTCAACTAAAATGGAGTCGCCCGACTTCAGCACAGACATTTGTTCGGTTAGTTTCGCTACTGTACGCCAGGGTGATTGCTCACTTTTCCCGCTATTGCTGTCGTTGCCCCGTTCCGACAGATAATACCTATCCGCCATTACCGTAGGAATAGTAAGGCACATATGTGTGACAACCAGCATCAGCAGTATCCTTCTCATTTGTTTACTGAGCATTAGTGTTTATTTTCTTCAATAACTTCTCGTTTACCCTGGAATGATGACTCGTTATACTGTAACACCTTCCTGACCATAAGGGTAAAGGTTAGGAGCAGGAAGTATGAGTTGGTTACCAGGTAGCGTTTCCATAATCGTTTGGGTTCAGCGTACAAGCGATACAGCCACTCGAGCGAAAGATTTCGCATCCATAGCGGTAGCCTTTTTTCAACTCCGGCATAGGTATTAAAGGCCTGCCCAACACCCAGAAGACACGCACCCAAGTGATCTCTGTTCGCGGCCATCCACTCTTCCTGTTTGGGACACCCCAAGGAAACAAATACCAGATCTGGTGCCAGCTTCTTAATTGCATCAAGCATGGTCGTGTTTTCCGCTTCCGATAGTTCTCTAAATGGAGGAGAGTAGCTGCCCCGTATGTGGAGTGCAGGAAATTCCGTTTTTGCTTTAGTAATTATTTTTTCGAGTATCTCATTTGTATTGCCTAAAAAGAAAAACGAATGTTAATTAGCTTCCGCAAGTTTTAGCAGATCAGGAAATAGGTCAAAACCGCAAATTCTTGGTTGATCAATATTAACAAAGTACTTTATAAAGAGTGATATAGGCTTTCCATCAGGAGTCAACAGGTTTGAACTGTTCATTATGGTTTGAAAGGAAGGGTCATTGTATCCCTCCATAACCATGTGTACGTTCGCAAAACATACGTAGGAAGGTGTATGGGATTCTACCAGCGAGGATATTTCGTTGATGAATTCAGGATAGCTACCTACAGAGATGGTAGAATGAAGCACGGTTTTACGTCTCATTACAGATCAGCTGGTTTGCGTTTATATAATTGGCAGGCCGTTCGCATGTGGCAGCAGGGGCGGAGTATTTGCCAAATCCCCTTATAATTTTTTACAGACAATTTTAAACGATTGTATTAGTACGCATTCTTTTCGCCTTTCAACATGTTCCAAACCGTGAGGAAAATTATTTTTAAATCTAAAGACAGACTCCAGTTTTCGATATACTGAACATCATACTGAACCCTTTTTTGCATAAGTCCTTCTTCC
>CAZCRJ010000451.1:0-3167 GCA_964501015.1 uncultured Roseivirgaceae bacterium
GTACGCCTACTACTCACGAGGAGAGTCAAACAACCTGGATGTTTACCGTGTGCGCCTCCCTATTTACCGTAGTCCTGATATCTGGGTAACCGTTAAAGGGAAGCTTATTGATGCCGTTACCGGACAGCCCATGGGCGCAAAAATTATTGTTGAACAATTTCCCCAAGGAAAGCAAATTACCACGGTACAGACCAACGCTGTCACAGGTGAATATGAACTAAAAGTGAAAGCAGGCGAACTGTATAGCATTCGCGCTGAAGCAGAAGGCCATCTTTCCGAAAGCCTGAATGTTGACCTTCGGCAAATTACTACAAGCAAGACCATTGACCATACTGATTTCACGCTTGCACCATTACAGGTTACGCGTATCGAAGCAGATGCCACCATTACACTGAATACCATTTTGTTCGAGTTTGACAGCGATGTGTTGAAGCCTGAATCGTTTCATGAACTTGATCGTATGGTCACACTGCTGAAGGAGCGCTCTGCCATAACGATTGAGCTTTCTGGGCATACGTGCGATATTGGCACGGAGCAGTATAACCTCAATTTATCAAGACAAAGGGCAACCGCTATTCTGCGATACTTTACAGATAGGGGTATTGCAAAGGAAAGGATTGGTGTAACATTTTTTGGAGAAAGCAAACCCGCGGTGCCCAACTCCAGCCTGGAAAACAGGGTAAAGAACAGACGTGTTGAGTTTAAAATAGTCAACCTATAAAAGCGTAAACATGAAAGCGTTAACCGTTATGGTATGTTGCCTTATTTACGTGGCTTCCTTTTCACAAGCCGATAGTCTTATTGTAGCGGAAGGCAAAGTTTACAATGCCGAAACAAAGGAGCCTGTTGTTGCGCGTATTACCTACCAAAGTCTACCCTATGGCAATCGTGTCGGGATCGTGAACAACAGTACCTTTTCATTTCCGTTATTTGATCAAGAGCGATACTCTGTTGTGGTGGAAGCAACCGGGTACAGCACCGTAAAATATATGCTGGATCCGGCAGAAGCCAACGCGCAAAATAGAGTTGTGCGCGACATAGAACTTTATCACAGTACAGGTGATCCATCCAGGTTTGAAGCCGGCAAAGTATTACGCCTTGATAACCTGATCTTTGAAGTAGCCAAATCCAAAATTGATCCTGACTCCTATCCGGAACTCGATCTTGTTGTGAACATGATGACCGAAAACAAATCCATGGTTATACAACTTGAAGGTCATACCGATTACCTGGGCGACCCAACAAAAAACATGAAGTTGTCCGAGCAACGCGTTGAATCCGTAAAAGGCTACCTGGTGTCAAAAGGTGTGCATAAAAATCGTATTAAGTTAAAGGCTTTTGGAGGAACGATGCCGCTCTCGCGCGACAACACACCGGAAGGCCATCGGTTAAACAGACGGGTGGAGCTCAGAATCCTTAAGAATTGATAGTTAATTAAAGTCCAGCCATGACAGGCAGTGCCTTGTAGCGTATAGTTTGCAAGGATTTTTTCAGCCTTGCTTTTTCCTCACGCTCCAGTTGGCTTTCATGAACTGTTAAGAGGAGAAGGGTTGAAAATTCCTCAACCCGTGGGGAGACATAACGCTCTCCTGCAAGGCCAAGGTAGTAAGTAGCTTCCGCAATCAACTGTTTATTAAATGCATCCACCGCTAGGTTATAATATAAGAGTCCTACCAATTCATGGTGCGACACTGAATTATAAATGCTGAACGAGTACCGGTAATACGCCAGTGTATTATCAGTGGACTGTAATTCATTGTTCTTGTATTGTGTAATTCTGTTTTCAATCTTATCGGCACCGGTTATAAAACCATTAACAGCATCGGTAGTCTCAATCAATACACTTCCCTGTGAAGTTTGGGCCAGGATGAAGATGTGGTAGTTTGTTTCAATTATTTGGTGAGCAATGCCAAAGTGATCAAATAGCGATGAGAAAAGAATGGTGCCGGTAAGGCAATTGTATGCACCTTCGGTAAAAATACATGCGAATGACGTGTGTTCACGGTAACGCTGCAAATAGGTGTAGTGAACACGTGTGAATATGTGGTGAAGAAATTGCACATCATTTTTTGTTCCCAGGCGTTTGCGTGAAAGCTTATCCAGAAAGCCAACCAGCGTAGTAGCGTTCACTTCCACATCTGGTGTAGTAGCCAAATAGGGCGCCACTAATTGAAAAGAGGAAGTCTTCTCATTAGCTATAGAGGATGAAGGCTGCCCCAGGAGAGAAAGTCCGCAAATCACAAAAACTATGGTACTAAGTAATTTCAATGTTACGTTAATATTACGCCAATGTTATCAAAAGTAACAATTCATTTGTTTTAGTCAACCATGGGTAACAATTTGTTAACATTGAATGGTCATGAAATGGGGAACAAGAAGCTTAACCTGGGTGGCTGGTTTACCCAAGTGTAAAAAAAGAACGGTGCCGATATCACTAGGTTCTCGCTGTTGCAATATCCATTTCAATACGATTTTTGTGATGCATTTATTCCAAGGGAGCGGCAGCGGAACGGCCAAGTGGGAGTTGAAAAGCTATTTTTCTTGATTTGTGTATAAATGGTGTGTTTTTAAGAGGAAAGCGGGATTTTATACCGGCTGTGTGTAATTTTAATGGCATGTTTCATGTTATGGTAAAACAGTAAAGTAAAGACTCAGATTATGATGAAGAAAATAGTGATTGTAGTAGGAATAATGCTGGTATTACTGGTAGCCGCAGTATTCTTGATTCCCATACTTTTTAAAGATAGTATTCGGGCAGCCATTGATAAGGAGTTAGCCAAATCTATTAATGCCGAAGTGGTGTTTGACACAAAAAATTTCAGCCTCTCGTTATTCCGCCATTTTCCAAACCTCACGGTACGGATGAGTGATTTTGGTATTGTTAACCGTGAACCCTTTGCCGGAGAAGTCCTGTTTGCCACCGAAAAACTCGAAGTGGAAGTAAACCTGAAGGAAATTCTGTTTGGTGAGAAGCTTCGGGTGAAGGGCATATCCATTGCCAATCCAATCATCAATGTACTTGTACTGGAAGATGGTCGTGCCAATTATGATATCGCAATGCCTGCGGATGAAAATGCTCCTGTGGAGGAAAGTGAATTTTCTTTTAGCATTGACCGATGGGAAGTGATTGATGGTGAATTCACCTATGATGACAAATCCTTGCCCTT
>CAZCRJ010000452.1:0-2490 GCA_964501015.1 uncultured Roseivirgaceae bacterium
GGTATGTTGATGGGTGATGGAAAAATTGATGCGGAGTTTCAACTGCCGCTGGATGGAAAATCGCGGTATACTGCTCAGGGTAATATAACCAACTTTGATTTGGTTAAACTTAATCCTGTTTTTGTTCCCATCGCCAATATCCGTATTGAATCAGGGAACCTTTCAAAATTATCATTTAACTTCACCTACACTGAATTTGTGTCGAGCGGACAACTTGCGCTTGATTACCAGGGATTGAAACTGCTCATATTGAAAAAGGACAGCCAGGAAACCAGTACGGCTAAATCATTTATCGTCAATCTTTTTGTGAAGAAGAACAGGAATCAAACAAGTAGTGATTCAAAAGCTGTTGGCATAATCGATATTGAGCGGGACCGTAAGCGGCTGATCTTCAATGTGTGGTGGCAATCGATACTCGATGGGTTGAAATCCAGTATGACCGGTGGAGAGAAGCGCAGTAAAGAGAAGCGCAGTAAGGGGCAGTGATATAAAGCGATAAAAAAGGGCAGTCGTAAAAATACGCTGCCCTTCGTGTATTATTCATCAAGAATTACTTAATATTCAGAACCTGTGCTTGCGCCCATAAAGCTACCCCAGTAGGCGTATGTTTTTTCAACGACATTCGTATTGGGCCAATGCTCTTTATCAAAGCCTGGTGCGTTCTCCAGTACTTCCCGCTTTTGGTTTAAAATGAAGGCATGACGTTCAGTGTCCAGCACCAGCGCTCTAAAGGGAACAGCAAATAGTTTTTCACCAATGCCTAAAAAGCCGCCAAATTCGATAATCATATAGTCTATCTTTCCGGAGAGAACGTCTATCATAATGTCCTTGATATCCCCTAATTTTTCATCTTCTTTATTGTAAACTTTATTTCCAATAAGCGAAGTAGCCGTTAAGTAATTTACAGGCGTATTGGCCTTTCTTCCGGAATCATTTACACCAGTTACATTGTCATTCTCGAGAGTTTCCATAGTTAATTATTTTGTTAAAAGTTATTTCAGTTAGTTGTTAATATCTTTTTCTTTTCAGTCGAATCTTTTTGTATCCGGACCTGATGATCGTTATGAAGTAACATCCGTAAAGTTTTCATAGCATCGGGTTTTTGTGCATTATGCCTGCGCATTATTTTAGAAAGTAATACCACCGCCAGGGTGATTACCCCGGTCATGGACAGTAGGAACCATAAAAATTGTGTTTGTGAAAGTTGCATAGGTAATGAGTGCTTATTCAAGTAATGTTACGCTGTGTATTTCTTTTTACTGGCCATCAGTACCAATACACCGGCCACCGCCAATACGCCACCGGTAATGGGTGACCAGTAGATGGGCGTTTTTTCTGTTGATTTAATTTCTACAGCACCCAGGTCAACAACCGTTTTTCTGGAAATGATATTGAACCCGGTAAAAATGGACATAACTAAACCAACCACGATTAAGAGTATTCCCAGCGTTTTCATTTTTTAATGTTTTAATACAGTGCCATTATTGCAAAAAGCCAGCCATCTCATTTACCGGGTAATAGGTCTGATGTTTTCTAGTAAGTGAGCAATTAGTTCTACACGATGATTCGTAATGTTCCCATTGGTCATCTTGTAACCTTTCAATGGTTGTAGGTAGAGTGATACGAATTGTAATGCAAAATCAATTGTGCATTCACATTTTGGAGTATACTTCCAATAAGTGCCTCTATTCGTATACGGTAATTCACGTCCAAGCAGTGTTCTTCGCTTCATACAAGTTGATACGGTAACAGGACTCCAGCCATTGAGAACAGTGACTTCCCTTGGCATGATAATTAACACAAGAACAGCAACATGGTAGTGTATGGTAACTGAAGTAAAAGACCCGTTTTATAAGAAACTGGCATTGGTGCTGATTTCCTTATCCTTGATAGCCGTATTGCTCATCTATGCAGGGAATATTGTTCTGCCTATCCTGTTTGCCATATTATTAGCCAATATTCTGTTGCCTGTAGTACAATTTCTGCTCAGAAAGAAATTTAATAAAACATTGGCCATGATAATTCCGGTATTTCTTTCGGTGGTGATTGGTGTGGGGATACTTTACTTTTTATCCCGTCAGGTAATAAATTTTATGAAAGATGTACCTGCCCTAAAAGAACGTATAGATGAGGTAAGTCATGATGCTCGACTCTGGTTTCAAGAAACAACTGGTGTTAAACTAGTGCAGCAGGACAGATATATTAAAGAATCTATGCAAGGCATTAAGGACAACGCACCGCGTTTGGTAGGATCAACAGTTGATACCTTAGCAGGCGTGGTAATTTATTTTTTAATACCGATCTATACTTTTTTTATTCTATTCTATAGGCAAAACATTAAGGTTTTCCTGATTAAGGTGTTTAAAAATGATTCGGAGGAAAAGGTGAAGGATATACTTTCCCAATCAACTAAAGTTGGACAGCAATACATAACCGGATTATTAATTGAAACAACCCTTGTGTTTTTATTCAATGCAGCAGGATTTTTAA
>CAZCRJ010000452.1:2500-3162 GCA_964501015.1 uncultured Roseivirgaceae bacterium
GCAGCCTTGTTGAATTTAATTCCGTATGTAGGAATTTTAATTGCCAATATTGTTTGCATGCTGATCACGCTAGCCACTGCGAATAGTATCAGTAGTGTTATATGGGTTGGTGTAATACTGGCTGTCGTTCAGGTTTTAGATAATAATTTTGGAATGCCCTTGATCGTGGGCAATAAAATCAGAATAAATCCATTGGTTATCATTATTGGTGTAATTGTTGGAGGAACATTATCCGGAGTTCCCGGAATGTTTTTAGCCATACCAACAATGGCAGTGTTGAAAATAATATTTGATAAAGTACCTGGCCTGGAACCGTGGGGTATATTAATGGGTGATGACAGTCAACCAAGGCTGCCCCTAAAAATAAAACTGCGGGGATTAAAATTTAAATAGAGATATCACACTAACCAAAATGAGTATGACTATTACAACAAAAGTGATTGTAGGAATAACAGTAGCAGCAGCGGCTGGTGCAGTTATAGGGATGTTAATCGCACCTGAAAAAGGCGCTGCCCTTCAGGGAAAAATTAAGGAAAGCGCAGGAAAATGGTTGAAGGACATAGTAGCATTACTCGTATCGGGACAAGAAGCGGCAACCCGTTTAAATGTACAGGCGCATACCAATATGAATGAGGCAGCATCGGAGTTCCTCACCCTTGCGG
>CAZCRJ010000453.1:0-3161 GCA_964501015.1 uncultured Roseivirgaceae bacterium
GCTCATTAATAATTTCCTTATCGAGCGGTTTTACTTTTGATGCATAAAATTTCACTGTACCATCAGGCTTCACCAGGTACTTGCAGAAATTCCAGGTAGGCTCACTGCCTGTTTTTTCCTTCAGCCACTGATACAAGGCGTGCTGATCATCACCTTTCACTGATATTTTTTCAAACATCTGGAATTTCACACCATAATTCTGCTGGCAGAATTCGGCAATTTCCAGATTTGTTCCAGGCTCCTGACCTCCGAAATTATTGGCCGGAAAACCCAGTACAACCACCTTGTCACCATATTGTTCATGCAATTTCTCCAGGTCGGCATATTGCGGTGTGTACCCACACTTTGAGGCAACGTTAACGATCAAAAGAGATTTGCCTTTGTACCGTGCAAAATCGATAGGTTCTCCATCAATGGAGTTCATTTTGAAATCGTAAATGGACGATGCGCTCATAAGAAATGCTGTAACTAGTGTAATAAGAAGTTTCATAAGGTTTTGGAGATTATACCGTTAAACATATGGAAGTAGAGAAATGTTTCCAGACATGAAATTAATCGTTTTTTACAGCAGCTGATGGGAAAACCCTGAAAATATAAACCGGAATGTCTCGATAAGTTGTTTCTTTCTCTATGATCATCCCATTCTTATAGGCCACACGCTGGGATGGAACATTGGCAAGACTAATAATAGAAATGAGTGATTCTGCCCAATGCCTTTCAAAAGCAAAGGTTTTGCAGTATTGTGCAGCCTCTGTGGCATATCCTTTATTCCAGAATTTGGGTAGCAAGGAATACGCTATTTCAAGTTCTTCGTGTTGATCAACCTGTTGTACGAGCAGTCCAGCATGGCCAACCAATTCACCCGATGATTTTTCAATCAATGCATTCATTCCGCCAAGTCCGGAAGTATAGCGGTGAAATTGCTTTTTATACCACCTTTTACATTCCTCCTCAGCTGAATCCCACTTCTCTTCCCAATACATAAACGATCTCGGATCGTTGAAGAACTCTAACCATTGATCGGCATCAGCATCCTGAATACTTCGGAAAAAAAGTCGTTCGGTTTGCTGATGCTCAAGCAGGTACTTCATGACATAGAAAGGATTAGTTACATCCGCTCCGGAACCCGTATGCCCAATAATCCCATGGCATGATGAATGACATGTGCAACAGAAGTTGAAAACGCTATACGGAAGGCAAGTCTGGCGGTGTCGGTTTCGTTAAAAATCGGAACCGACTGGTAAAACTGGTTATAGGTTTTAGCCAGTTCGTATACATAATTGGCGATAACGGCTGGAGAATATTGCTGCGCTGCCTCCTGAATTTTATTTGGATAATTGCTCAATAAATAAACTGCATCTCGTTCTGAAGGTTCCAGTATACTAACTAATGAAAACTTCGAATCATCAACTGAAATCCCCATCACCTCAGCTTTACGCAAAATGGATTTAATTCGGGCGTGCGTATACTGAATAAACGGTCCGGTAAAACCCTGTAACTGGATGGATTCATTCGGATCGAACAACATGCGTTTACGCGGATCAACTTTCAGCAAAAAGAATTTAAGCGCCCCGAGTCCGATCATGTCAAATAACTGATTTGCCTCCTCCTCGCTTACTCCTTCAATCTTTCCCAACTCCCGTGTTTGCTTTTCTGCATCCCCGATCATCTCGGCCATCAAGTCGTCTGCATCTACAACCGTTCCTTCACGGGATTTCATTTTTCCTGTGGGAAGATCTACCATACCATAGGAAAGGTGGTAACATTTCTTTGCCCATGCATACCCAAGTTTCGCGAGTATCAAAAACAATACTTTGAAGTGATATTCCTGCTCGTTGCCAACGGTATAAACCTGTCCTTCTATGTTGGGGAAATCGCGGAAACGTAAAATGGCGGTGCCGATATCCTGTGTCATGTACACCGATGTTCCGTCCGACCGCAACAGCACTTTCTGATCCAACCCATCGGCTGTGAGGTCAACCCATACGGAGCCATCTTCCTTTTTAAAGAACACTCCTTCGTCAACTCCTTTCAACACTTCTTCCTTTCCTAGTAAATAGGTATCCGACTCAAAATATAATTTATCAAAGTTTACACCCATGGTGGTGTAGGTAGACTCAAAACCCTGGTATACCCATCCGTTCATTGTTTTCCATAACGTAACAGTATCTTTATCTTTAGCTTCCCATTTGCGCAGCATGTCAATGGCCAGTTGCATGATGGGGGCTTGTTTTTCTGCCTCTTCCTGCGCCATGCCGTCATCGGTTAATTCCTTTACCTGTGCTTTAAACTTTTTATCAAACTCTACATAATACTTCCCCACCAGGTGATCACCTTTTATGCCGCTATTCTCTGGTGTTTCACCGTTTCCAAAAAGTTTCCACGCTGCCATCGATTTACAGATGTGTATACCGCGGTCGTTGATGATCTGTACTTTGTGAACCTGATACCCTGTGGCGTTAAAAATTTCTGCCACACTCCAGCCCAGAAAATTATTTCGTAGATGGCCGAGGTGTAAAGGCTTGTTGGTGTTGGGAGAAGAATACTCCACCATAATCTCACGACCGGTAGCAGGAGCAACACCAAAGTTTTTAGTGGCATAAATTGATGTGAACACCTGAAGCCAAGCAGTATCAGCAATAACAAGGTTTAAAAATCCTTTAACCACATTGTAACGCGATACAATTTTTGAGTCTGCCACAAGATGCTCGCCAATGGCTTTTGCTGTTTCTTCGGGGCTCTTCTTTGATAGTTTAGTTAATGGAAAGCAAACCAGCGTATGCGATCCTTCAAATTCCTGGTTAGTAGGCTGAAGCTGAAGGTGATCAACGGATTGGCTAAACAATGCTGTGATCGCTGTTTGTATGGCTGAGCGTAATTCGTGATCGAGATTCATAAGTTATGATAACGATGCTAGGGGTAATTTCTTGTTTTGATCACCTGAATGGTTATGTCGACTTACCGGTAGTATCCGGCTTTCCATTGAAGTGAATTTCGTAAAGATCTTTACGCCTATCCTGCAAGTTGCGTACACTTCCATACCGATTCAATTCACGGAGATCATCCAGGTCCACATCTGCAATGATAACCATTTCTGTATTTGGCACTCCTTCTTTTACGATTCCCTTTGATGGAAAGGCATGATCGCAGGGTGAAAACAC
>CAZCRJ010000454.1:0-3137 GCA_964501015.1 uncultured Roseivirgaceae bacterium
AACTCCCCCAGGACCGGAAGGTAGCAAGGGTAGGCGGTTGTAGCGGTGCGATGTTCGGTTTGCCATTTTTATTTTACCCACCAAAAGCTTTCCGTATTTTTACGTCCTTTAACCACTCTACCAACCATGAAGTTTTTTATCGATACCGCTAACCTGAACGAAATAAAAGAAGCCTTTGATTTGGGCGTACTGGATGGTGTAACCACCAACCCCTCCCTCATGGCCAAAGAAGGCATTAAGGGAGAAGCGAATATACGTGCGCACTACAAGGCCATTTGTAAAATAGTTGACAACAACGTTAGTGCCGAAGTTATTGCTACGGATTATGATACCATCATTAAGGAAGGTCTTGACCTGGCTAAAATTGATGACAAGATTGTAGTGAAAGTACCCATGATAAAAGATGGTGTGCGTGCCATTAAATATTTCGCATCAGAAGGAATACGTACCAACTGTACATTGGTATTCTCTGCCGGGCAGGCACTATTAGCTGCCAAGGCTGGCGCCAGTTACGTATCACCCTTTATCGGAAGATTGGATGATGTCTCACAGGATGGCGTTGAATTGATCTCTCAGATCCGACTCATTTATGATAATTATGGATACGAAACAGAAATACTGGCAGCCTCTATCCGGCATACCATGCACATTGTACAGTGTGCAGAAGTAGGTGCTGATGTTGCTACGTGTCCACTGAGCGCCATTATGGGATTGTTAAAACATCCGCTCACGGACATTGGCCTTGAAAAGTTTTTAGCCGATCATAAAAAAGTAAACGGATAATCGTGTGAAGGGATTTCGTTTTATCCTGTAACCAAAAACAAACTTCATGTTCTCAAATGACCCTGTAGTTCACGTACACGAAGCAGTAATCTTTCAGGAGAATGATACCGTTCTCGATAAGATTTCGTTCGACATAGAAAAAGGTGAGTTTGTATTTTTGGTAGGGCGAACCGGATCTGGAAAATCTTCTTTATTGAAAACGCTCTATGCTGACCTGCCGCTGCAGATGGGTGACATCCAAATTGTAAAGTTTAACCTCCGTGGCATCAAAGATTCTCAGGTACCCTTACTCAGGCGAAAGCTGGGTATCATCTTCCAGGACTTCCAGCTTTTTCCGGATCGTAGTGTTGCTGAAAACCTGATGTTTGTAATGAAGGCAACGGGCTGGAAGGATAATGGCAAAATGAGAGCACGGGTGCAGGAAGTGTTAATGAATGTTGGGTTGGGCTCTGTAGAGAAAAAAATGCCACACCAGCTTTCTGGTGGAGAACAGCAGCGAGTGGTGATTGCTCGGGCATTGCTGAATGAACCTTCTATTTTGATTGCCGATGAACCAACCGGTAATCTCGATCCGGAGATTTCCTATGAGATTTTAAAAGTATTTCAGGGAATCAATAAAAGTGGAACAGCAGTGCTTATGGCCACTCACGATTATAACCTGATTGCGAAATTTCCGTGCAGGATTCTTAAGTGTGAAAATGGAAAAGTTATAGATTCTGCTGTGGAGCCCTTCGAACTGACGCGGTAAGTAACATTCCGGTAGTACCAGTAATCATGGTTAAATCGAAATGGAAGTATCTTCTACTCCGGCATTTGATTCTTCCTGTGTCTTATCCAGTTTTTCAAGTTGCTTATTAAGCAGATCGATCCGAACCAGCAAGTTCAGCACCAGTGCGTCTTTCACCTTTTTGCTGGGACGAGTTTTCATTTCATCCTTTAATACCTCATACATGGCTTCCAATTGTTTGAAGTCAAGGGTATAGCCGTTCAATCCTTCTTCGCTGTTAAAATTTTCGATCAACTCCACTTTATCAGAGATTTCCTGAACGTAATATGACTCCACATCCCGAAACTCATTCATCACAAGTTTGCTATCCCGGTTTTCACTTAGCCTTGGATAGAGCAAATAGGCAGATAAGCCCATGAATAGAATGGCAGCAGCACGCCAATACAACAGCGAAGTACCCGTTGATTGACTGCCAAATACTGCCCGGCTAATGCGAGTCCAGTTTTTTGCTGCGGGTTGTTTATCATCAAACGCATCACGGTTTGACCGGATAAATTCATCTATGTTTTCGTTCATACCTTTTCGGTTAACAATTCTTTTAATCTCCTTTTCGAACGGTTCAATTGCGATTTCGAAGTGGACTCCGTTATGCCCATGATCTCCGCGATTTCCTGATGGTCGTATCCTTCTAATAAATATAGGGACAAAACCGACCGGTATCCATCCGGTAGCAGGTCAATTGCCTTTTTCACCCGATCAACAGTAAGGCCGGGTAAATAAACCTCCTCTTCTTCCGGAGCTGCCACATCAAACCGATCATCATCGGGTAAATGCTCCGGACGCTTTTTCTTCACACAATTGATCGCCTTGTTCACCACAATCCGTTTAAGCCACGAGCCGAAGGGTGCATCACCACGATACCGGTCAAGGTTGCGAAAGGCGCTGATGAAGGATTCCTGCAGCACATCCTCGGCATCTTCTTCATTTCCTGTTATCCTATAGCCAACATTATACATCGCTTTAGAATACAGTGAATACAATTTATAATGCGCCTGCTGGTCGCCCGCCCGGCAACGCTCGATGATGTTGTGATGAATACTTACTACTTCCGGATTCACTGGCGCTTTAACGGGTAAATGACATGTTCCATTCCTGAAGGTTGCATCCGTCTAAAAGGAAGATGAAGAACTGGCATTTGAAGCCACCTTTATACTTCGGGGTCCATACTATTGCTTGACTGATAAT
Source organism: uncultured Roseivirgaceae bacterium (assembly GCA_964501015.1). Lineage (GTDB taxonomy): Bacteria > Bacteroidota > Bacteroidia > Cytophagales > Cyclobacteriaceae > UBA2336. Next base: position 2,756 of record CAZCRJ010000454.1, read on the forward strand.
CCCTTCTGTTCGGCTAATTTATGCATAAAAGCCAGTGCTTCTTCCCGGTTATTCCGAATATGGCCTTCCAGAATTGCCTCTTTTATCTGATCCTTTAATTCCCCCACAATCCGCCCGGGCTGAAGAGCATAAAGTTGGATAATTTCATCTCCTGTAACAGGGGGCTGAAAATTACGGACATGATCTTTTGCTTCTACCTCTGCCATCTTTTGCTCTACGAGGTCAAAGTTTTTTAAAAAGCGATCAACCTTTTGCATGTTTTTGGAGGTTATGTCGGCACGGCAAAGTTTCATCAACGCATCAATGTTATCGCCTGCATCGAATAACAACCTTCTTATCGCGGAATCGGTAACTTCTTTCGCCAACGGAATCGGACGTAAAT
>CAZCRJ010000455.1:0-3129 GCA_964501015.1 uncultured Roseivirgaceae bacterium
ATGGGTGGAGCAAATGATTGAACTATGCAAACCGGATCAGATTCGGTGGTGTACCGGATCTTCGGACGAGTATCGTGAACTCTGTGATGCACTGGTAAATAAAGGTACGTTTATCCGTCTTAATCCTGAAAAGAGGCCCAATAGTTTTGCGTGTTTTTCTGATCCTAGTGATGTGGCGCGGGTGGAAGACCGCACCTTCATCTGCAGCAAGCGTAAAGAAGATGCGGGGCCAACCAACAACTGGGTTGAGCCTAAACAAATGAAGCAGACTCTGGATCCTTTGCTTGATGGATGCATGAAAGGAAGAACCATGTATGTTATTCCGTATAGCATGGGACCAATAGGTTCCACTATTTCCCAGATCGGCATTGAACTAACCGATTCTGAATATGTGGTGGTGAATATGCACCTGATGACACGTGTGAGCGAACAGGTAATGGAAGTATTGGGTGACGATGGAGAATTTATTAAATGTCTTCATACCGTTGGGGCTCCCTTAAAGCCCGGTCAGGAGGATGCAAAGTGGCCAACTAATGCCACCGTCAAATACATTGTTCATTATCCTGAAGAGCGTTCCATTGTTTCCTATGGATCAGGCTATGGTGGTAATGCCTTGTTGGGTAAGAAATGTTTTGCCTTGCGGATCGCTTCTGTGATGGGGAAGGAGGAGAACTGGCTTGCTGAACATATGTTGTTGTTGGGTGTAGAAGATCCACAAGGAAATAAAGATTATATCGCAGCTGCTTTCCCAAGCGCTTGTGGTAAAACAAATTTATCGATGATGGTTCCTCCAACTGCACTGGATGGATGGAAAGTAACTACTGTTGGAGATGACATTGCCTGGATAAAGCCCGGAAAGGATGGAAAACTCTATGCCATTAATCCGGAAGCGGGATACTTTGGTGTTGTACCAGGAACCAATGAAAAGACCAACCCCAATGCGATGCTCACCATCGCCTCGAATACTATTTTTACCAACGTTGCAGTAACCGATGATGGTGATGTGTGGTGGGAGGGATTATCGAAAACTCCTCCGGCTAATCTTACTGACTGGCGCGGACAAAAGTGGGATCCTGCTTCAGGGAAACCTGCAGCACATCCGAACAGCAGGTTTACGGTATCCGCACATCAAAATCCCGTCATCGATTCAAATTGGGAAAATCCTAATGGTGTACCGATCAGCGCTTTTGTATTTGGCGGAAGAAGAAGTACCACTATTCCGTTAGTTTATCAATCAGCCAACTGGGCATTCGGTGTTTACCTGGCCTCCACGATGGGATCAGAAACAACAGCGGCTTCGTTTGGGGAAGTAGGAAAAGTAAGACGCGATCCGTTTGCCATGCTTCCTTTCTGCGGCTACCACATGGGCGACTACTTTAATCACTGGTTGCAGTTTGGCCGTGGGTTGCCTGCACCTCCACGTATATATGGTGTAAACTGGTTTCGTAAAGATGCCAGCGGGAACTTTATCTGGCCGGGATTCGGAGAAAATATGCGCGTGTTAAAATGGATTGTTCAAAAGAGCCGCGGGGAAGTGAATGCGGTGGAAAGCCCGATTGGCTGGATGCCGACCTACGATGATATGGACTGGACGGGGCTTGATTTTACAGAGGAGCAGTTTGAAAGCATTATGGCCATCGACCGCGAAGAGTGGAAAGCAGAACTTCTTCAGCATACCGAATTATTTGAGCGGATGTATGATAAACTGCCGAAGGAATTTATTTTCATGCGCGAATTATTGTTGTCGAGTTTGTGGCGTTCGCCAGAGAAATGGAAATTGGAACCAGAAAGGTTTTAAAATTCAAATACCGATATACCTATGAACCTGGAGGCCCCTTCTTAAGTAAGGGGCTTTCTTTTTTTAGTTGCGATTGGATACCTATTCAAAAAATGGTTTCCATTTTTCTTCGCTGGAAGGTTTAGTAAGGAGGCTTACCAAAATAAGTAATGCCAGCGATACAAAAAGGGAAGGGATTGCTATGTAATCTGTATCTACAGGAAAGATGCCTGCAGAAATGCCCGCAACTTCCATCACTTTATTAATCACGGGAATAGACATGCCCCCAATAATGGACGCCACACCACCAGCCGGAGTAACACGCTTCCAGAAAAAGCTGGCCATGAGAACAGGTGCAAGGGAAGCACCGATCATGGTGTAAGAAATAAAGGCCATCTCTAATACCGTTTCAAATTGCGTTACCATGGCAAACGCCACTAAACCTAACAGCACAATGCTCACCTGTTGAATGCGGATCAGCTTTTTTGAATCTTTAGTTGATTTAAAAAAATAAGGCTTTAAAATATCATTTGAAAGATTAGTGGATGTAACCATCAGGAAAGTGTTGCCTGTGGAAAGAATAATAGCTGTACCTGCCGCAAAAAGTAACGATCCAACAATCACAGGAATCTGCTCAAACCCTATTCTTAAAATTATCTCTTCTGACATAGCGCGATTTATAGAGCCATCGGTCAAGAAAAATCGGGGATCACTAGAATAAATGGCATACCCAACAACGGCAATGGTGCACATCAATACTTCGATGATCACTACACCGACAAGCATACCTACAACTGCTTTTTTTGCTGATGACGAGTCTTTCGCTGACGCAAATTTCTGATATATGCTGCTCTCACTCATCAGGAGCAGGAACGTAGGAAGAATTATTCCCAGTATCCAGACCGCATCGTGCCCCTCGGTTAACGACAAGTATTCCGGGCTTTTGTTTTCGATGTTGTGGATCACCTCATCCCAGCCCCCATGAGCCTCAATAGCAAATGGAAGTGTCAATGCCATTGCAATAATCATAATGGTGCCATTAAAGATATCGATCGATACAATCGAAACCATTCCCGCAAGAGCCGTGAAAAGTATAATGACAATGCAGGTTATAAACGTACCGGTTTGCAAATCGATAGCGCCTTCAGACAGAATGGAAATAAACCGACCACCGCCTTTAAATTGATACCCTGCGATCACCAGGTATGCGACAATAATTGTGACTGTTCCCAATATTCGCGCTGCCCGGTTGTAGCGTTGCTCCAATAAATCAGTTAAGGTAACTTTAGATATTTTTCGGACACGTTCAGCAATAAAATAGATGGCTATTATACCGATCCATGCGCCAGCAG
>CAZCRJ010000456.1:0-3128 GCA_964501015.1 uncultured Roseivirgaceae bacterium
CAGCGATCAGGAAAATGAAATAATAAATCGAATTGCATTTGTATTTCAACAGACCTACACCCGCTTCCTCGATCTTCAAAAAGCAGAAGCACAGACAAAAGAAGCTGTAAAACAATCCTCGTTAGATCGTATCAGAGGCGAGATAGCCTCGATGCGAACCACCCAAGATCTGGATCGCATCACACCGCTCATCTGGAAAGAACTTACTACACTCAACATTCCATTTGTAAGGTGTTTATTATGGATGAACCTCTACAACAAATGCATGCTTTTCTCTCCACACCTGATGGTAAAGCGATCGCTGCTTTTCATATGCCGTATGATGCACAGGGTAGAACCAGTGAAATCCTATCCAGTTGGAATAACAAGAAAGTGTATATCGAACATTGGGATGAGACAGCTTTTAGTGAACTTGGAGATTTGTTAGTGCGACAAGGCGCACTGCCTTCCAGAGAGGTTTATCTGAAAACGGTTCCACCCGGAGGACTTTACCTGCATTGTCTCCCGTTCATGCAGGGCATGCTCTATGTGGGGAATCATGTAAAATTGAACGAAGACGAAATTCAACTTATACAATCCGTTTCCGATGCATTTTCTACTGCCTATGCCCGGTATGAAGATTTCAATAAGCTCGAAGCTGCCAAAAAGCAAGTAGATAAAGCACTGGTTGACCTTAAGCAAACACAACAACAACTGGTTCAATCTGAAAAGATGGCCTCTTTGGGAGAGCTCACCGCTGGCATCGCCCATGAAATTCAAAACCCGTTGAATTTCGTCAACAATTTTTCTGAAGTAAGTAATGAGTTGATTGATGAGATGAATGAGGAGCTAAGCAAGGGAGAAATTGAAGAAGCCAAAGCTATTGCAAGTGATGTAAAACAAAATCTGGAAAAGATTCTTCATCACGGCAAACGAGCCGATGCCATCGTGAAAGGGATGTTACAGCACAGCCGCAGCAGCAGTGGTACCAGAGAACCCACTGATATCAATGCGCTGGCCGATGAATATTTACGGTTGGCATATCATGGTTTACGAGCAAAAGACAAATCGTTCAACGCCAAATTTGAAACACACTTCGATGAATCGCTCGAAAATGTTGAAGTGGTTCCTCAGGACATAGGTCGTGTGATCTTGAATCTAATCACAAATGCATTTTATGTGGTTGCAGAAAAGAAAAAGCAAAATCCGGAAGGCTATGAGCCAACGGTGATTGTAAGTTCAAGGAAAGTAGATGGTAAAGTTGAGGTAAGCGTAAAAGACAATGGTAGTGGTATTCCACAGAATGTGCTGGATAAAATCTTTCAACCTTTCTTCACCACCAAACCAACAGGGCAGGGAACGGGTTTGGGTTTATCATTGAGTTATGATATAGTGAAAGCGCATGGTGGGGAGTTAAAGGTTGAGACAGTATACATGGAGGGCTTGCCTGCCGACCTGTCCGTCCTAAACGAAGTGAAGGCGGAAGCTTCAGCGCAGGCAGGGAGTGAGTTTATTATTCAGTTGCCTATCGACTGAATTATTGAAAATCACGGAATCCAGATTTGTAATATTTTACAAAAATGGAATTTAACTCCATAATTTACTATGTTTACAGAAATGGATTTGCTATGATTGCGCGACAGATTCTACCGGAAGCGAAGTATGCCCTTACCCAATTCAGGGCGTTGTGTATTACGGGGCCCCGGCAAAGCGGTAAGACGACACTCAGTAAACTGCTTACTGAAAATAAACCGTATGTAAATTTTGAAAACCCCTCAGTTCAATATGAAGTGGAGCAGAACCCCGAGGTATTTTTAAAACAGTTCAAACAAGGAGCTATTCTCGATGAAGTTCAACGCGTACCCGTAATTTTCCGCTACCTTCAGGGAATTTTAGACCAGAGCCGAACCCGAGGTCAGTTTATCCTTACTGGCTCCAATAACTTTTTATTGCAAGAGCAGGTTTCGCAATCTTTGGCCGGTCGGGCAGGATATCTTTCACTACTCCCGTTAAGTTATGCGGAATTGGTACACGCAAAGTTAGATGAATCAGAAATCACCAGACACATCCTGACGGGTGGATATCCTGAAATCTGGAATGAAAAGCTTGTTGCGGATACATGGCTCAAAAGTTATGTGCAAACCTATGTTCAGCGCGATGTTCGGTTACTTCGTAATATCACAAACCTTGCGCTATTTACCCGATTCATTCATTTATGCGCCAGCCATGCCGGCCAGATTTTAAATCGTGATGAATTGGCCAGGCAAACGGGAGTGGATACTAAAACGATCCTTGCTTGGCTCGGATTACTGGAAAACAGTTATATAATTTTTTTGCTCCAGCCATGGCATAATAACTTAAACAAGCGTATTGTAAAAAGTCCCAAACTATACTTTTGCGATACAGGTTTGTTGTGTCATTTGCTGAATATTACTAGTCAGACTTCTCTAAAGAAGCACAGGCACTATGGTTTCTTGTTTGAAAACTGGATAATCAGTGAGATAAAAAAAAACAGGTTCAATGCGGGACAACAGGAAGGTCTATATTATTTCAGGGATAATGTAGGCAATGAAGTTGATTTGATTACCGAAAAAAATGGAGAGCCCTTTGCCATTGAAATTAAAGCATCATTGAATGTGAAACCAGAAATGTTACACGGCTTGCATTTCTGGCAAAAATATCAACCCGCTGGGCATTCGGTGTTGCTGCATGCCGGCAAGAAAAATGAAATGGTAAATGACCGAATAGGAATTGTGCCATGGACTGAAGTTGCAGACCTTTAACATAAAATTGAAATGAATAAATCCCTGCCTGACCTGCAGGCAGGCGTGATTCAGACGATTTATGATATTGTCAAGGCGAATGGGGGAGAGTTGAAGGTGGAGACGAAGGAGGGCAGTGAGTTTAGTATTCAAGTACCAGTTCAATAATTTATATGAAAGCAAAATCAATTCACGGCAAATCGCCAGAGGACATCCAACAGTCCTTGCATCAATGCATGGCTGAAGGGTATACGCCCACGCTGGCCATTGTCTTTATGTCGGTAAAGCAGGATAGAAGGGCAGTTTGTGAAATACTGAAAAGTGTACATATCGACATTCTTGGCGCTACATCATCCGGGGAATTTATTGATGGAAGTCAAAGCGAGG
>CAZCRJ010000457.1:0-3122 GCA_964501015.1 uncultured Roseivirgaceae bacterium
GGAAGCAGTAAAGAAGGATGTATCCTTTTTTGTAGGCACGTATACACGAGGTGAGAGCAAAGGCATTTATCATTATATCCTGAAGGCCGATGGTACATTGAAAAGCGTGGGGCTTGCGGCAACTACTGAGAACCCCTCTTTTATGGTTAAAAGCAACAATGGGAAGTTCCTGTTGGTCGTTAATGAGAACAATGATGGCAAGGGTAGTGGCGGAACAATAAGTTCCTTTTCCATTACCAATACTGAATTAACCTTTATTAACGCGAAACCATCCGGTGGTGCTTCCCCATGTTTTGTCAGCATCAATCCTGATGGCTATGTACTAGCTGCCAATTACAGCAGTGGCAATATTGGCCTGTTGAAGCTCACATCATCAGGTATGCTTGAAGGTCCGCTGGATGTTTTACAACACGAAGGACAAGGAACACACCCACGACAGAAAGAACCCCATGCACATTCAGCCTGGTTCGCTGGTAATGATGCTATCATTACCGTTGATCTCGGTACCAATGAACTTTGGTTTTCAACGCTTGAACGAAACGCCAATAAACTACTTCCATCCGCTTCCCAAAAATTGGCTATGGCTACCGGAGCAGGGCCCCGTCATTTAGCCCTGCATCCAAAAGGCAGATGGTTGTATGTTTTCAATGAACTCAACTCAACAGTGACTATGGTAAAAAAGAACAGCGCTGAAACCTTTGAAATGGTAGAAACCATATCCACACTGCCTGCTGATTTCACCGGTGAAAATCTTGGTGCGGATATTCATATTTCCAATGATGGTAAATTTTTATATGCATCCAACAGGGGACACAACAGCATTGCCATTTTTCAAATCCGTAAAAGCGATGGATATTTACAGATTGTTGGACATGAACGAGTGCGTGGAGACTGGCCAAGGAATTTTGCACTATCGCCAGACGAAACATATTTACTGGTTGCCAATCAACGATCGAACAACATTGTTTCCTTTAAACGCGACAAGAAAAACGGAACCCTTACTTTTGTACATGAAATACAGGCACCTAATCCGGTGTGTTTACTGTTTTAAGAGGTACCCGATTGAATCAATTATTTTTTTGAACAATACGAATGGAATGTCCCAGACCATCGTAATCTTTATTATATAGATCAACACTTCTTCTCCGAATACTTAAGCAAGTCATCCGGATTACAGTGGAGTGAATTACAAAAGGCTTCCAGCGTTTAAGTGTCGTCTATTCAGCGCTTTCGGTAAAACACATATTCGCCTCCCTCATCCCCGGCTACTTTCAACGGACTGCCTATAGGGGTTTGCTCTGCTTCTTCTGATACTTTCACCTTTACGTGTTGAACCAGCTCCGATACGGTGAATTTATCTTTATCGGTAGTACGCAGATAGGAAAGAAATACTGAGGTGAAAGGACTGTTCTTGCCCACTTGTCCATCCGAAACAACTTCCAGGCGACCGGAAGCCAAGCCCCACCGCGACCGGAAACGTTCTACATTCTCGGCAAATCCTCGTCTGGGTTCGGAAAACAATGCTCCGGAGAAACATGCATCAGCAACCAGAAACGTATGTTGCGAATTTATACTGCCAATAATCTTAAGGAGATCTGAATTGGACAAATACTCCCCGCTGGCATTCAAGCGGGCATCCACCGGTATCCAATAACCTTCGTTCAGGAGTTCATCAAAATAGCCATGTCCGGAATAGTAAATCACCAGGTTATCCTGAGGAGTGACTTGCTCAATCAAACTACGTAGACTCTTATAAATGTTGTTCCGTGTTGCCTGTTCATTTTTTAACACCACTACATCGGCAAAATCGAAAGTATACATCCCCAGTAATGTGCTGGCCACATCGTTGGCATCTTTAACTGCATTATTCAACTTTGGCCAATACTCATAATCGTTGACGCCCACCACAAACAGGAAATTACGTGCCTTGGTATGATCGTAAACTTCACCACCCAAATCCTTACGCGTGATGATAAATTTCTTTACAGCAATGTTATCGTTGATGTCACGGGCTTCAATGGTTACCGGATTATCCCCCATGGTTAGCGGCAGATACATAACGAAATTACCATTGTCACGCAGCGGCACATCGGCACTATTAATTCTCAAGTTTCGCACACCTGATTCATCAACAACAACACCTCTCAGATCTATCATATCACCAGAAAACCTAATGCGGTCCCCTTGAATATTGGGAGGATTGGCAATGAAAATCTGGGGAGGTGTATGATCTGCCTGATCCCGGAATTTGAAAACAGGCGCTATATTCAGAAACGAAACATCCCATCCGATGACGCCTTTTATCTCTTCAATCATCACCAGTTCTTTACCATCAGGTTTGAAACGAATTTCCGGTATAGGCTGCCGGGCATTAAAGCGCTTGCTCAGCGTTCTGCGTTCAACCCAGTAAATAAAGCAGTTTCCCTTTTCGTCACCTGCTGCCAGGTACTTATTGTCTCCGCTGAATTGCAGCGCACGTACCCATCCCGAAGCATCGGTAAAGGTCTGTACTAAATTTCCATCTGTATTGCTGAGCATGATCTGGCCCTTTTCATCGCCACTGGCAATCCATTTACCATCCGGGCTAATGCTGACGGAACGAACCCAGCTGTCATGAAACTTTTTCTTCGACAGTACTTTACCATCCTGATCATACACCACCACAAAACCATCCCCGCCTCCACTTACGATTAGTCCGGTGAGCCGGGAAATACTCAAACTACGGATTGGCTTGGTGTGCTCAGCACGTGTAAAAATTAATTGTTTGGTTCCAAAGTCATACACACTTATACCTTTAGCTGTTGCCATAGCTACCTTAAGGTCACCCATCCACTCTACAGCCAGAATGGATTCATCAGCAACATACCGATAAACTATTTGATTGGTCGTCATTCGGTACACCAACAGCTCGGTGGAAACTGCTACCACCACCAGTTCGGGATCTTGCTCAAAGAATGAAAATGCCTGGATTCGGGAGATTGATGGCTTGATGGTATTGACCAACGTTTGGGTACCGGCTGTATAGAACCTGATCTGATTAGCAGTAGCCACCCCCAATAGGGTTTGATCAGGAGTATATTGGATGGTTTGCGCATTGGTTAACCCAATCTGAAAGCCAGCAT
>CAZCRJ010000458.1:0-3122 GCA_964501015.1 uncultured Roseivirgaceae bacterium
AGTCCTTCACTTAAATAAATAACGAAATACAAATCCCATGAAAAATATAGTAATTACGACAGTATTGTTTAGCCTTCTGGTATCCTGTTCAGGTCCTTCAGAGAATGGTTCTGACCTGGAGACCAAAAAGAAGGATCTTGCAGCGGCACAGAAGGAATTCACTTCGCTTAAGGATAAGATTGATAAACTGGAAAAGGAAATCAGTGAAGCTGATCCTGCATTTGCACAACAGCATAATAGCGCAATTCTCGTTACTACTTTTATTCCTGAGAAGAAGTCGTTTGAGCATATGGTGGAAATACGCGGGTCAGTTGAATCCCGAAAAAATGTTCTCGTTGCTGCTCAGGCAGTAGGGGAGATTCAGAAAGTGCACGTGAGGGAAGGTGATCGCGTTGTGAGAGGACAAGTACTGGTAACACAAAATGCCGATATAATTAAAAACACCATTACTGAACTACGAACCGCACTTGAGTTAGCCACTTCAGTATTTGAACGTCAGGCTAAGCTTTGGGAACAAAAGATAGGTACTGAGGTTCAATACCTTCAGGCTAAAAACAATAAGGAATCTCTTGAAGCCAAGCTCGCAACAGCAAATGCGCAGTTTGAACTGGCTATCGTTCGGGCACCATTTAACGCAACGGTTGATCAGCTTCCTGCAAGGGAAGGTGAAGTGGCGTCACCCGGCATGCCCCTTGTACGATTGGTAAGTGCAGAAGATATTTTTGTCAAAGCAGATGTTTCGGAACGGTTTATTGGCAAGTTCAAAGCAGGCGATCCGGTGAATATTTATTTCCCTTCCCAGAAGGAAAAGCTCGCGTCCAAAATTTCTTCCGTCAGTCAGGTAATTAACTCAGAAAACCGGACCTTCAATGTAGAGGTTGAATTACCAAAGTTGGGGTTTATGGTTAAGCCTAATCAGATAGCCGTACTTGAATTGCGCGATTATATCAGCGAAGAAACTGTTGCCGTCCCCACTCGCATAATTCAGAGGGATGAAGTAGGGCCTTATGTATTTGTTATTGATGCACGCGGAAATAAAACGCTGGCACGCAAAGTTCATGTGGTAACCGGTGTTATGGCATCCACAGAAACCGAAATTCTGGAAGGACTAACCGGTACGGAGAAAGTAGTGAATGAAGGCTATCGCGATCTGACAGAGGGCGTTGAGGTAGAATTAGCCGATACAAACGGAAAGAAAGCAGTTGTTGCAAAAAATTAACACGTCAGCACGTATAGTATGAGCGAACAAAATAAAGATCTCAAAGTAGATAAGGAGTTTGGTTTGGCCAGTCTCGCCTTGCGAAACCGTACATCGGTGGGTTTCCTTGCATTTTTGATAACCGTAATGGGCATTATGACTTATATCGGATTGCCAAAGGACAGTTACCCTGAAATTGAACAGCCAGTTATCTATATCGGTACTTCATACCCTGGAAATTCACCCATTGATATGGAGAATCTCGTAACGCGTCCTATAGAAAAGGAGCTGAACACGATTTCGGAAGTGGACAATATAAAGTCCACTTCGGTGCAGGATTTTGCAACCATCATTGTTGAGTTTGATCCTAAAACAGAAGTAGGTGATGCCTTAACTAAAGTTAAAGATGCTGTAGACCGTGCAAAGGCAGAGTTGCCAGATGATTTACCGGCAGATCCGAATGTGTTCGAATTAAATTTCTCGGAGTTTCCGATTTTCAATATAAATCTTTCGGGAAATTTTGAACTGGAGGAATTGAAGCGTTATGCGGAGTACCTTGAGGATGAAATTGAAAAAGTATCGGAAATTTCCAAAGTAGAGATTCGGGGGATAGATGAACGTGAAGTAAAAATCAAAGTCGACCCGTTTGAACTGGAAGCCCGCAAATTGAATTTCAGCGATTTGGAAAATGCCATACGCGCAGAAAACGTAACACTTTCAGGGGGTAACATTTTGGATGATGGAATCCGGAGAAATATCCGGATAGTGGGCGAGTTTACTGATCCTCGTCAAATTGAGGATATCATCGTAAAGCATGAAAAGGGAAATATTGTGTTCCTAAGAGATGTAGCGAAGGTTGAGTTTGATTACAAGGAAAGACAAAGCTATGCCAGGCTTAAGAAGGAGCAGGTGGTAATGGTTGATGTAATTAAGCGAAGTGGTGAAAACCTTATCATAGCCACTGAAAAAGTTACCGCTATACTTGACCGCGCCAAAGCGGATGTTTTTCCACAAGGATTAAAAGTAACAATAACAAACGATCAGTCTTCATTCACCAAAGAAATGGTGAGCAGTATGGAGAATAATATTATCTCCGGGGTCTTGGTGGTGGTAGGTGTACTGATGCTTTTTCTGGGAATACTTTGTTGGTCTCGCTATTCCGCTCTCCATGTTCCTTTCCTTCTTGATCCTGGGATTTTTGGGGTATACTATAAATATGATGGTGTTATTCGGACTGATCATGGCACTGGGTATGCTGGTGGATAATGGTATTGTGGTAGTTGAAAATGTTTATAGGTTATATGAAGAAGGATATGACATACTAAGCGCTACACGGCTTGGTGTAGGAGAAATAGCCTGGCCAATTATTGCATCAACTGCAACAACCTTAGCGGCATTTCTTCCTTTAGCAATGTGGCCTGGTATTATGGGTGAGTTCATGAAGTATTTACCAATCACACTCATTGTTGTACTCTCCTCCTCTTTATTTGTGGGATTGGTTATTGTTCCGGTTATCGCATCAGCACTTATGAAGCATGAGAGTGAAAATGTCATTAACAGGAAGCGAACATTCAGAACAGTTGCAATACTGATAGTATTAGGATTGGTATTTGTTGCACTTCGTTACTTATTCTATTTCAATACCTTATGGTTAGGTAACTTACTACTGATAGGTGCAGCGTTTACACTACTAAATGTGTACGTGTTAACTCCCCTGACCCATAACTTCCAGACGATTGTTTTACCACGGTTAGAAAGCCGGTATTCAAAAATTATAACATTTGCTTTACGCGGTAGAAACCCTGTCTATATTTTAACAGGCACGATTCTAACACTGGTTTTATCGGTTTTTTTGCTGATCGTTTTCCCTCCAAAAATCAAATACTTTCCTGAAAGTGAGCCAAAATATGTTAACATCTTCATT
>CAZCRJ010000459.1:0-3106 GCA_964501015.1 uncultured Roseivirgaceae bacterium
AGTCAGTTTTAAACAAAACCTTCGTGTAATTAACAAGGCAACTAACTATTATGAAAAATGGACAGAAAAAAATGGCATTAAAGTAAAGGAGGCCTATCAACAGAAAGGAACGAATTGGGCAATCAGGAAATCCATACATAAAGATACAGTTTCAGGGAAGGTGGAGCTAGCAAGGATAAAAGTTCCGAAGGATAAAATCCTTACAGCTACTCGGAAAAGTATTGATACATCCTTCACTATCAAAACCATTGAATCCATTACGGATACGGGCATTCAAAAAATTCTAAAAAATTATCTTTTGAGTAAAGGGGGCAATCCTGAATTGGCATTTACACAAGAAGGAATTGAAGAAATGAATAAGGATATTCACCGCTATAATGATGGAAAATCACATCAGCCCATTTATAAAGTCAGGATATTTGAAGCAGGCAGTAAGTTTCCACTTGGTACGACCGGAAGCAAAAACACTAAATATGTGGAAGCGGCAAAAGGCACTAACCTTTTCTTTGCCATCTATCAGAATAGTGAAGGTAAGCGAAGTTATGAAACAATTCCGCTGAATGTAGTTATTGAACGACTGAAGCAGGGGCTTAGCGCTGTGTCTGAGCAAAATGAAAGGGGAGAGCACTTATTATTTCATCTATCACCTAATGATTTAGTTTATTTAATGAGTAAAGAGGATACTCAAGACGACAGCTCAGTTCTTAGTAATGCTCAAAATAAGGAACATAAGGATAGAATATATAAAGTTGTAAGTTTTACAGGTAGCAGATTATATGCTCTTCCTTATGTTGTTGCAAAATCAATAGTCGATAAGATAGAGTATACTCAATTGAATAAACTTGAATTTTCAACAGATAAACTTTCAATTAAGGAGAATTGCATAAAACTTAAAATTAATAGGCTTGGGAATATTAATGTACACCTGAATCATACAGATTAAGTTGTTAATGTACTAAAATTATCATTTTCATTAGAGCGAATAAATGGAGCCCTCAAAATTCTACCATATCTACACCCACGCCAATGGAAGTGAAAACCTGTTCAGGGAAGAGGAAAATTACCGTTACTTCCTTCAACGCCTTGGCAGTTTCGTGCCACCTGTAGCCCATACGCTGGCCTATTGCCTCATGCCGAACCACCTGCATTTGTTGGTGCAAATAAAAAACGAAGATGGCCTGGTAGAAGCGTTGAAAGAAGTAAAGAAAAGTAAAAACATTAATGGCAATACTACAGACCTGACAGGTTTCGAAAACCTGTCAGGTCTTACCGTACTCCAGTTCAGCCACCTGTTCAACGCCTACTCAAAAGCCTACAACAAAATGTACAAACGTATGGGTTCGCTGTTTACCCGCTCGTTTCATCGCAAGGAAATCCAAAGTGACCAACAACTTACAACAGTAATCCGGTACATCCACCACAACCCGGTCAGTCACGGCTTTGCGAAACATCCGGGCGAGTGGCCCTGGAGTTCTTACACCACCATGATCTCCGGAAACACACCCGGATGGCTTATCAGCGATTGGCTCATCCAATGGTTTGGAAACCTGACCGAATTTAAAAAAGCTCATGAACTTCCTCCGGAAAATCCGGAAAGTCCTTTCCGGTAACACTACCAATATGATCAAACGTACGCTCTACTTTGGCAACGCAGCCTACCTCAGCACCCACCTGGAACAGTTGGTTGTGCGCCTGCCAGCCGTAGAAAAAAACAATGAGCTTCCGGAAAGTTTTAAGAAAGAAGCCCAAGCCAAAATACCAATCGAGGATATTGGCATCGTTATACTGGACCATCAACAAATCATCATCTCCCAGTCAGTAATTGTAAAATTACTGGCAAATAATGCTGCATTGATTTCTTGCGATGCTACCCATATGCCATCCGGCCTCATACTTAACCTGGCCGGCCATACACTACAGGCATCACGGTTTAAAGATCAGTTAAATGCCACACAGCCTGTAATAAAACAATTGTGGCAACAAACCATCCGGGCCAAAATAAAAAACCAGGCAAATCTGTTACAGCGCTTCAATATAGAGGCGGGCAATATGTTGAAATGGTCGAGGGATGTACTTTCAGGTGATTCCGAGAACCTGGAGGCGCGTGCTGCGGCCTATTACTGGAAAACCATTTTTCCTGAAATACCAGGATTCAGACGTGAACGCGAAGGTGCTCCACCCAATAATTTGTTGAATTATGCATATGCCATTTTAAGGGCCATTATCGCCCGCAGCCTGGTGGGCTCTGGTTTACTTCCAACACTCGGTATTCATCACCACAACAAGTACAACCAGTATTGCCTGGCCGATGATATCATGGAACCTTATCGTCCGTTTGCTGATGCCCTGGTAAAACAAATGCTGGGCAATGGCGAAGATTTTACAGAGCTCACACCTTCGGTTAAAAGGCAATTACTTGGTATTGCCACGGTTGATGTTATCATTGATGGAGAGCGCAGCCCTCTCATGGTTGGCGCACAGCGTACCACAGCTTCGCTTGCCAAATGCTTTTCCGGTGAAAGTAAAAAACTGCTGTATCCTGAATTATAATAAGCGTTATGCGCCTGAATGAATACCGCATTATGTGGATTATGGTACTCTTCGATTTACCCACGGCCACCAAGAAGGATCGTAAAAACTATACTGCTTTCCGTAAAAAAATGATGCAGGACGGGTTCACCATGTTTCAGTTCAGCGCCTATTTGCGCCATTGTGCCAGTCAGGAAAATGCTGATGTACACATGAAGCGGATAAAGAAAAATCTACCTCCGATGGGGCATGTGGGCATTTTGCGTATTACGGACAAGCAGTTTGGTATGATGCAGATTTTTTATGGTAAAAAGGAAACAGAAAAGCCCCCGACACCCCAACAGCTTGAGCTGTTTTAAGGTAGCGGAGGCTTTATTTGACAATTCATCACAATTTTTCCGTTCCGGATTCGTGCCTAAACAACTGACAATCAAATAGCTAGGCTGAATTGTATTGTCAAAGATCGTTTACTGAAAGCAAATCACAACATAATATTTGGGATATTGAAGGAGCAAGGGATTGTCAAAGATCGTTTACTGAAAGCAAATCACAACTACAAGGTCACTACTCTCACCAC
>CAZCRJ010000460.1:0-3103 GCA_964501015.1 uncultured Roseivirgaceae bacterium
AATATCCGGGTGCTGCTTATGTACTTCTTCAATTACCCACTGCCAGAATGGAATTGGTTTTGTATGGGGATTGTCCACCCTGAAAATGGTAACACCCTGTTCTACCCAAAACAGAATTACAGACTTCAATTCATTCCAAAGGCCCTGCCAATCGTCACATTCAAAGTTGAAGGGATAGATGTCCTGGTATTTTTTGGGCGGATTTTCTGCATATTGAATGGAGCCATCCGGACGCTGCCTGAACCACTCCGGATGTTCTTTTACATAGGGATGATCAGGCGCACATTGAAAGGCCAGGTCGAAGGCAATGTCAATTTCTCTTTTTTTAGCTTCAGCTATGAGTTGTTTGTAGTCAGCGAGTGTTCCTAACTCCGAATGAATTGCTTTATGTCCACCTTCATCGCTTCCGATAGCCCATGGCGACCCGGGTTCTCCTTCCTTTGCCCGCACATTATTATTTTTTCCCTTTCGGTTTACTTTCCCAATCGGATGAATGGGTGGAAGATACAACACGTCAAACCCCATCGCTTCAACTCTGGGTAGTATTTTGATGACATCCTTAAATGTTCCATGATTGTCGCTCAAGCCTGCCGACCGGGGAAATAATTCATACCATGAACTGAATACAGCCTTTGTTGTTTCTACAACGATTTGAAGTTCTTTCGTATAACGGGTTTCAAACTCACGTAAGGGATAGTGGTGAACAAGCTGAGCAAATTCTTCGCTCAGCACATACTCTACATTCAACAAATATTTTTTTTCATCGCGGAAGTGCTCGGCTCTTTCCAGCAAATCATTGTTTTTACCCTGTGCCAGTTTTTCCATCATGAGGGCACCTTCCTGAAGTTCAAGAAAAACATTCAGCATGGCATTGACTTTCTTTTTTATACCATCGTGCCACGTTTCCAAATGGTCCACCCAGGCTTCAATGGTAAAAATATAAGGTACCTTTTCGCGGATATGAAAAGCAGCATGCCAGGAATCATTTACGGAGGCTTGCATTTCAACCCTTGACCATTCTTTAGCTCCTGACTTTTTAAAGAGGACATTCGCACGGATATGGTCGTGGCCATCAGCAAATATATCCGCTGTAACATCTACCCGTTCACCAACTGTTCGTTTAGCCGGGTACAGGCCCCCATCTATTTCAGGTTGTACATTTTCAATTACAACACGGTTTTGCCCCGCGATTTTCTCAAGCTTCATAAAAAAAATTAAACATGTTTGTACATCTGTTCCTGCATCTGCTTATGGATCACTTGCTGTCGGTTATTCTTAAAATATATGAACCATAGGGAGAAAGGTCAAGATCTAGTGTAAGCGCTGACATCTCAAAAACTTCTTCTTTCCACAGGATGTCTGTTGCAGTATACTTCATTTCTCCTTTTAATGCCGCATTATTCGCGGCTTCAGCCGGTATAGTTACTTTAATTTTCCGGTTTGTTGTGTTAAAGCCGGTAAGGATGAGGAGCTTTTCTTCACCCTCGATTCGGAAACAAGCAAAAATATCATCTGAAAAATTATGCTGATCAATATTAAAGGCAGTTAAATCACTGAATGATCCAGATACAATGGCAGGGTTGGTTCCTGCAAGGTTAAGTAGCGTAGAATAAAACCTTCGCAGATTTTTTTGATCTTCGCTCAACAGACCACCATCAAACCGTCCACCGTTCATCCACTTTTGATGCTCCGGCACTCCCCAGTAATCGAATATGGTAGTGCGGCCGTCATCACCCTGAAATCCTTCCCTTCCTTCACCGGGCTCGCCAACTTCCTGGCCAAAGTAAACCATTACCGGACCTTCATCAAGTGTTGCGCTGATGACCATGGCGGGCACTGCTTTCCATGGATTGCCTGCAAAAAACCTGGACGCTATTCGCTGCTCATCATGATTCTCTAAAAAATGCAGCATGTTTGCATTTATACCCTTCAAGTCATTTTGTATTACCGCAATGTCGCGCGTACTTCTCTTTCCGTTAATGAGTAGCCGGAGTGTATCATACAGTTGCACCTTGTCGTAGAGATAATCAAAACGTCCGGTTTGAATATAGTTGCGGTATTGAGTTGGATTATAAATTTCAGCGATGAAAAGTATATCAGGATTAACTGCCTTAACATGAGGTATGGCCCAGTGCCAGAATTCCACGGGTACCATTTCGGCCATATCGCATCGAAATCCATCTACCTTTTTACTGGCCCAGAAAACCAGGATGTCTTTCATTTTTATCCATGTATCCGGTATCGGGTTAAAGTACGTCTGCCTACCGTTTTCAAAATCCACACCATAGTTCAACTTTACAGATTCAAACCAATCGTCAACACCGGGACTTGCTAAAAAAACATCATTACCTGTAACTTTTGCCGGAGTTTCACTAAACAAACCATCTTTTGTGGGGAACGAATTATCAGGTCCGAGCGCATTATATTCCTTTGGCATTTGAAACGACTGGCCTGGTAGGTAATAAAAGTTATTGGTGGGACTAAACTTCAAAGTGAGATCGTCATTCTCCCCAAAATCCTGAACTCCAAGTAGCTTTGCATCGGAATGATACCTGCGTGCCACATGGTTGGGAACAAAATCAATCAGCACCTTTAATCCCTGTTGATGTGTGCGGTCAACTAGCGATTCAAATTCCTTCATCCGGTCAGGTACACTGGTTGCCATATCTGGGTTGACATCATAATAATCCTTAATAGAATAAGGTGAACCAGCCCTGCCTTTTACCACATCAGCATCATCGAGGGGTATACCATACTTCGTATAGTCTGTAAGCACTGCATGTTCGATAACACCTGTATACCAAACATGCGTTATGCCCATATCGCGTAAGGCCAGTAGTGCCTTATCGGTGATGTCAGCAAATTTCCCTACACCATTTTCCTTCAGTGTTCCATAGGTCGTATTCACGGTATCCTTGTTCCCAAACAAACGAGTCATCATCTGGTAAATCACCACTTTTTGGGAAGGCTTTATTACTTCCGGCAACGGGGGAATCTCTTCCATCTTCCTGGAGCATGCGATCATTACGAATAGTGCTAAAATACCTGTAATTCTGAGCATTCTGAAAGATAAGGAATGATCTTAACCTGCCTTCTGATTGGA
>CAZCRJ010000461.1:0-3096 GCA_964501015.1 uncultured Roseivirgaceae bacterium
TCCTCAAGGTATCTGGCGAATGAGAAATGGAGAGTGGGGGAGGGAATGATCCTGGATCCTGGATGCTGGATACTGGATTCTGGATTCTGGAAGTGAAAATATTAAGAAAGAAAATTCAAAAACGATAACGTGACACCCTCAACAACGTATAATCAACAACAAGCAACCAGTATCACGCATCCTGCAAAAACTTTCTTCTGCATTGATGCTCACACCTGTGGAAATCCGGTACGCGTTGTGGCCGGTGGTGGTCCGCAACTGGAAGGAAATTCGATGAGTGAAAAGCGTCAGCATTTTCTACGCGATTATGACTGGATACGCAAAGGACTCATGTTTGAACCCCGCGGGCATGATATGATGAGCGGAAGCATTCTGTATCCACCTTCCGATCCGGCCAACGATATTGGCATTCTCTTTATTGAAACAAGTGGATGTTTACCGATGTGTGGTCATGGAACTATAGGCACGGTAACAGTGGCCATTGAACATGGACTGGTTACTCCTAAAACTCCTGGTGTATTGAACCTGGAAGTTCCGGCCGGCCATGTTCGTGTAGAGTATAAACAGGAAGGTAAGAAGGTGAAGTCGGTGAAGATTACCAACGTGAAGGCTTACCTCGCGGCTGAAAATATTACTGCACTATGTCCGGAACTGGGTGAACTTACCCTGGATGTTTCCTATGGTGGAAATTTTTATGCGATCGTTGATCCTCAACCCAATTTCCCTGGACTGGAACACTACACTGCCGATCAGCTGATTAGTTGGAGTCGTGCCTTACGAAAAAGTATTAACGAGAAATATTCATTCGTTCATCCGGATAACTCAACGATTAATGGATGCAGCCATATTCTGTGGACGGGTAAAGTAATCGATCCAACTTCCTCGGCACGCAATGCTGTTTTCTATGGTGATAAGGCTATCGACCGGTCGCCTTGTGGTACGGGCACATCAGCACGGTTAGCGCAATGGCATGCGAAAGGAAAATTAAGGCAGGGAGAAGACTTCATCCATGAAAGCATCATCGGTTCAAAATTCATTGGTCGCATTGAAGAAGTTACCGAATTGCACGGTAAGCCAGCCATCATTCCCAGTGTTGAGGGGTGGGCGAAAGTGTATGGATTCAATACCATTACCATCGATCCGGAAGATGATCCGTATGCGTTTGGGTTTCAGGTAATCTGATTCTTGATCCTAGATTTTGGATATTGAATTATTCTTATTCGATGTATAGTACTAAAAAGGTTGAACAATGAGTTACAAGAATCTTGAGATATGGAAGGAAGCAAGGGAAGCTTCTTTACTTATACATGAAATGTCATTAGCGTTGCCAAAGTTTGAGCAGTATGAAGTCGCTCAGCAAATCAGAAGATCCAGTAAGTCAGTAAGGTCAAATATTGTTGAAGGGTATGGCAGAAGAAAGTATAAGCAAGATTTTGTCCGCTTTCTAATCATCGCATTAGCATCGAATGACGAAACAATCGATCAACTAGAGACATTATTTGAAACAAGGTCCTTAACCGATCAAAAGGTATTTGATGATTTGTATGGACGGCTACAACAGCTTGGCTGTAAGTTAAATAATTTTAGTAAAGCGGTTGAACGCGAACATAACACTTCAAATTCTGTTAACGAGCCTGAAACAGAAATTTACAGTCAGCGTTACAGTGGCGAGCAACCAGAATCCAGAATCTAGGATCCAGAATCATGAGAGTAGGCATTATCGGAGGTGGCATCATCGGACTAAGCTCAGCATATTATTTAATGAAGGCTGGTCATACCGTAACCATCCTTGATCAAAGTGAATTGAAGGATGGTTGTTCATTCGGCAATGCCGGTATGATTGTACCCAGTCATATTATTCCGCTGGCATCGCCCGGTATGATAGCCAAAGGAATCCGCTGGATGTTTAATTCCACGAGCCCCTTTTATGTGAGGCCAAGAATAAGCGGAGAGCTTATCAAGTGGGGATGGGAATTTTATAAACATGCCAATAAAAATAATGTAGATCGTGCTGCACCGGCTCTGAAAGAAATCAGTGTGCTGAGTAAGGCCATGTACCAGGAACTGGCCACTGAACTTCCATTTTATTTCGGCTATCATGAGCGTGGCTTACTCATGCTCTATCAAACAAAGGAAACAGAGCATGAAGAGCAGGAGGGTGCTGCGTACGCCAACAAGCTAGGTGTGGAAGCACACGTGCTTTCTGCAGAACAGGTTCAGCAACTTGAACCTGATATTAAAGTTACAGCACGTGGAGGTGTATACTATCCGGGCGATGCGCACATCACACCTCAGGCATTAGTGAATCAATGGATACCGTTTTTACGGAACAATGGGGTCAACATTCAGGCAGCAACCACTGTGCTCGATTATGTGGTTGAATCAGGAAAAATAAAATTGGTTAAAACCAATAAAGGTGATTTTGAATTTGATGAAGTCGTGCTGGCAACGGGCTCATGGTCAGGAATAATGGCCTCCAAACTTGGCATTACTTTACCAATGCAAGCCGGAAAGGGATATTCTTTTACGGAAGAGGACGTAAAGAAGAATTCCCGTATCCCTACTATTTTCCTGGAAGAACGGGTTGCTGTTACGCCCATGGGAAACTCATTACGGTTTGGTGGTACGATGGAGATCACAGGAATTGATCATTCGATCAACATGAATCGTGTAAAGGGAATTGTAAATTCCATTCCAAACTATTACCCGGACATGAAAGTGACCATGCCAAAGAAGGAAGCTGTATGGCACGGCTTACGACCCTGCTCACCGGATGGCTTGCCATACATTGGAAGGTCAGCGAAAATTTCCAATCTTGTTCTGGCCACAGGTCATTCCATGATGGGCCTTAGCCTCGGGCCGGGCACCGGAAAACTGGTAAGTGAGATAATCAATCGGGAGAAGTTCAGCATTAATCTGACCTCGTTCAATCCCGAACGATTTTAACGCTCAAAAATTCCCTCATTTTGTGCAGCTAAAATGCGGAATTCAAATAGAATCTTGAATTCATTAAGGTGCAACACCCTGCATCAAAATTCCACAGAGCCATGCTCCGTATGTTCCTAAAGCATAACCAAGCACAGCCAGCAACACCCC
>CAZCRJ010000462.1:0-3071 GCA_964501015.1 uncultured Roseivirgaceae bacterium
ACGCGATGGTATGGCGCCAAGCCTTCGCTTAAAGGTTAGTAACGATTCATTCACCTCTTCTCCTGCTTGGGAAGTGCCAAGATCCAGCCAGCTCAATCCCTTCTGCTGACACATAGTATATAGTCCTGCATTCAGCAACACCACTGGACTAAACAGATCATATGCTGCATCATGATCGTGATAAAAATTATACATGACATCACTCGTGATACGAATAGACAGTGTTGCCGCTACTATTTTTTTTTCCTGCAGGACTTCCATCAGAATAAACCGATCCGGAAATACTTCTGCCATTTTTTTTATTTCACTCCAGGTCATGCTCAGTGAATAATTTTTCATCTGCCGGCAGGCAAGAAGAAAACGATATACTTCATCCAGGTGATCAAGAGATACCTGCTGAACAACGAATCCCCCATCCCTGCATTTTCTCAACCGCCTTTTTTCCGATAAATGGAGACCATCCTCAAAGCCATTGGCATGTATCGGAATCAACGCACTACTCTCTTCCTTTTCAACCGTATACCCGGTGTTGAGCAATGCATCCTGAAGCCACTTACTTTTTCCTTGATGGTATGCTTCCGGTGGATTTTTTAACTGGATTGTTTCAACGCCTAACTTCTTTACCTCATTCTCCACATACTGAATAAATGCAGTCAATACTTCTTCGGGCAATGCTTCTGAAAAAAGATACGAGCCATACGGACTTCTGAAAGGCGATCGGGCAATGGTATCCTGTACATGAAGATGAATGATGGCTAATGGATTACTCGTTTCGGTATGCAGAACAAATGAATGCCAGTTCTCTACTGATTGAAGTCTCAAATGTTCTGGATGATGAAAGAGACTGTCATCGATGCATGACATTATCTCATCCAATACTTCTTCCCGGAATGAATACACAGCCTGTTGCTTAATAGGGAATACTAATTCTTTTATAAATGAAATGCAGTAGCCAGGCCGGACCAATAAGTAAAAACTGGATATCCTTAAAAAACGATGGCTTTTTGCCTTCCACTTTATGTCCATAAAATTGACCGATCCACGCCAGCACAAAAATTCCAAGGTATAAGGCCCACAGCGGTTCGAAAGTCAAACCAGCAATTATCCGAACACCCATCAGACACAAGCCCGAAAAAAGCATCATGCCGATACTTAACGGGATAGAAAGTGTAACATAATAGATGATAGCTAACGTAAGCAAAACTGTTGCCCAGTGGGCGTATGGATTTCCAAATCCAAAAACAGCTTGCACACCCTTGGATGGAATAAGCGACACTAATCCTATGATGCTAAAAAAAATCAGGGGCACGCAAATCCAGTGTATAAGTTTATTGGTGGCATGCTGGTGGCTTTCACCATATTCATTCAGGAGGAAATCAATTTTTCTCATAGTAAAATGATTTAAATAAACGAAAGGCCATCTCTAAAAACTAAATTTTTTCCAATCTCCTTCCCTTACTCCCCTCTAGAGGGTAACAATAGGAGAATTTAGAACTGCCCTGAAATGACTTATTCATTCGATAAGCCTAACTGACTTTAGTCTTAACCTTATCCCACGCTTTAATCTGCCAGTACACATTACCGGTAGTAAGGTGGTTTCCCTTGGCATCATGAATCTTTTCTTCGCAGGGCACCACCACCGACTCTTGATGTTGAAGCGGATTGATTACTTTTTCATCCAGCCATTCACGCGATATTTTAAACTCAGCATACGCATCCATTTTTCCCTGGTAATGGTAGTCCATCTCCAGGCGCTGCATGATGATGCGAAACTTTTTCATATCAAGACTGCTAAGCAACAAAAAGCCAGTGGTAAATTCCGATATCGTGGCGAGTCCGCAGGCGTGCAATCCCTTTATATGATTAAAGTTGCTTTTCTTATAGGGCATCAATGCCTTCAGCCTGAAGTCATCCACTTCCACAATCCGGAAACCGTGCGGCTTATTGAAGGGGATCATCCTGAATAACGACCAGTTGAGCAGCGTCAGGTAAAATGCAGAGGACTTGGCTTTTTGCAGTATTTCTTTGGGATCAAACATAATTGGAAAAATATTGAGTGGTTAAAGGTAAACTATTTGTAACCGAAATGCCTGATTGCCGTTAGTTGATTTTAACCGGAATACTCCGGCAGCGCCCCCCTGAATCCTGCCAATTTTAGTGTAAACATTGAAACCCTTTTCACATGAAAAAGAGATTCAGCATTCTTGACGTGGTGCTAATGCTCCCTGCCCTTGCTGTCCTGATCTATGGGATTATAGGATAAGGCTGTATACTTGCAGCATGAAAAAAATACTTGTTCTGGGCGCAGGATTGGTGGGCAAAGCCATTGCCATCGATCTGGCCAAATCGTTTGATGTAACCTCTGCCGATACGAATGATGAGGCCCTAAAAAATCTGGAGGCCCACGGCATCAAAACAAAAAAAGCAGACTTATCAGATTTGCAGGCATTGGCAAACCTTGTGCAAGCTTTCGATTTGGTGGTAGGCGCTTTGCCTGGCTTTATGGGATTTCAAACAGCGAAAACGGTTATCGAAGCAGGGAAGAATATGGTTGATATCTCTTTCTTTCCGGAAGACCCTTTTCTGTTGGATGACCTCGCCAAAATAAATAACGTTACCATTATTACCGATTGCGGAGTTGCCCCCGGCATGGGCAATATAATTCTTGGCTATCACCATAAGCGGATGAAGATCGATTCCTACGAATGCCTCGTAGGCGGATTGCCTGTTGTACGCGAATGGCCCTACGAATACAAAGCCGTTTTCTCACCCATTGATGTGATCGAAGAATATGTACGCCCTGCGCGCTACATCCAGAACAATGCATTGGTAATTAAAGAAGCATTATCCGATCCCGAACTCATTCACTTTGACGGAGTAGGAACGCTGGAATCATGGAACTCAGATGGTTTACGATCCCTCATTAAAACCATGCCCGACATCCCAAACATGATCGAGAAAACACTTCGCTATCCGGGATGTATTGAATACCTGCGCGTGTTACGCGATACGGGATTCTTCTCCTATGAACCTGTAACCATTAATGGAGAAAAGGTTCGGCCCATTGATGT
>CAZCRJ010000463.1:0-3069 GCA_964501015.1 uncultured Roseivirgaceae bacterium
GTTAAACAAATAATAGTTTATCAATTAAAGTTTTGTGTTAAAAGTCCCTATCTGCGGATCAATACCGGTCATTGTAAGTGCGACAATTCTAACAATCACAACAATGACAAAAATTAGCGTTAACAAACAATAGGAGAATTTATGAGCAAAATAATCTTTGACAGCGGAATATCACTTGACGGCTTTTTCGCTGGCGACAACAGAGGTCCCAGCAATCCCATGGGTGGCGTTTCAGGAAAAATCCACCAGTGGATGTTTAAACAAAAAGCATTTTGGAAACACATTAAAATGGAAGGCGGTGAAGAATACGGTGCAGACAGCGCATTAATTGACGATGTGTTTGCAAGAACTGGTGCTTATATTATGGGAAAACGAATGTTTGAAGAAGGTGAAGTTGTTTGGGCAGAAGATTTATACGAAGCAGATGTTTATGTACTGACGCACGAGAAACGGGAACCGTGGATTCAAAAGGGGACAACAACTTTTTATTTCATCAATGACGGAATAGAATGTGCAGTAGAAAAAGCAAGACATTCAGCTAAAGGAAAAGACATCAGGATACAAGGTGGAGCGAATACTATTCAGCAGTTTCTTAATGCTGGGCTTATAGACGAATTTTTCATTCACGTTGCCCCTGTTTTTTTAGGAAGTGGTATCCGTCTGTTTGACAGTATTGACAAAGACAAATATGATATTCAAATTTTGGAAATAATTCCTTCAAACTTAACAACACACTTAAGATACCAACTAACGAAGAAATGAAAACAACGAACCACTCACAGGTAATTGACAGAAAAGCGGGTTCAGTGCTTCAATGACAGTTTGGTGGTTAATCAAAGGTTGATTCTACGTTTTAATTCCGATAGTTATCGGAATGTTAAAAATCGCCACCTTCGCCAAGCCTGAAACCGTTATGTGCAACTCTACGGACTATTCGTAATGACAACATATGAAAGACTACTTTTCTACACAATCAGACAAATACGCAAAATATAGACCTACATATCCAGCGGATTTTTTTGACTACTTGAACTCAATCGTTCAAAACAAACAAAACGCTTGGGACTGCGGAACAGGTAACGGACAAGTAGCATACGAATTAACGAAAACTTTTAACCATGTTTTTGCAACCGACATCAGCCAATCACAAATTGACAACGCTATAAAAGCAGACAATATTTCATATTCGGTACAACAAGCCGAGAAAACCAATTTTGACAACGGACTGTTTGACTTGATTGTTGTTGCCCAAGCTATTCATTGGTTTGACTTTGACAAGTTTTATACAGAAGTAAACCGAACAACAAAAGAAAACTCCTTGCTTTGTGTTGTTGGCTACGGAAAATTAGAAATCTCTCAACAAATTGACAATGTAATTGTTGACTTTTACGACAATGTTATTGGTAACTATTGGGACAAAGAACGAAAATACATTGACCATAATTATAAGACTATTCCGTTTCCCTTTAACGAAATTCAAACACCAAATTTTGTAATCACGCAATCTTGGACATTAGAACATTTGATTGGATATTTAAATACTTGGTCAGCCGTAAAACATTTTATCAAACAGAACAATTTTAACCCAATAGAAAAATTACAGAAAGAAATTGAACAATTTTGGGACATCGGGCAAACTAAGCAAATTCATTTTCCATTACTTTTACGAATAGGACGAATTGCGAAATGAATAAAAATGTAGGCACATAACAGCCGTCTTGCAAAAGCGGAGGTTTCGTACTTCTATGAATGTGAAGTGCTAAATTTAAGCATTGTGCATCTAATGAAGCTTTGTGCTGAAAATCCCCAACTGCATGTAGCTGCGAAACGTTAGCGGTAATTATAGTGATGAACACAGCATTTAAACATCAAAAGAATGCCAACAAAAGGACAAACAATTACTAACCCAACAAATGGGGATTCATATGAGTTCTTGGAAACTGCCAATGACAGTAATGGAGAACGAGTTACTATGAAAGCAATTATTAAGAGTAAGGGTCAACTTGTCCCTAAACACTATCACGTTTTTCAAGACGAAACATTTGAAGTTATTTCAGGACAATTAACCATTTTTTTGGAAGGGCAAACAAAGAAACTTTCTGCAGGCGAAAAAATAACATTACCAAAAAATATTCCCCACAATCATTACAATGATGAAGATACCGCAGTTATCTATATTCATTCCGTTACACCGGCATTAGACTTTGATTTTTTGATTGAAAACTTAGTTGGGCTAGCGGCTGACGGAAAAAGTAAAAATGGAAAATATGGTTTAGTTCAAGAGTTAGTTGCACTAAAGTACCTTGACAGTAAATCCTATCTGGCAGACATTCCGATTGGCGTTCAAAAAGTATTAATGAATACTATTGCTCCTATTGGACGACTACTTGGTTACCGAGCCATTTACAAAAAGTATTCGGGAATAGAGAAATAAGTATCACTAACAGGCGTTTGACAAAAGCGTTTTCCAAGTGCCTAACCGTTACCAGCAAGCTCAAATAAATGACGACACAAATAATCAATACCAATAAGGGGACAATAGAATATAGTCTGGCCGGAACAGGTATTCCGATACTTTTTGTTCACGGGGGACACAGCAGTTGCAACGAAAGACTTTTTCATAAGGGTTTTGACTCCAAACGATTTTGCCTTATTACACCTTCAAGACCAGGCTATGGACATACACCACTTTCCCAAAGTGTTTCACCTAAGCAGACAGCAGAGTTGTTTGTAGCTACACTTGACGAATTGAAACTAAAATCTGTAATTGTAATTGGAATTTCTGCTGGCGGCCTTAGTGCTATTGCATTAGCTTCATATTTTCCTGACAGAGTGACTAAACTTATTTTGATTTCTGCCGTGACAAAAAAATGGATGACTGAAAAAGACAAAACGTATATCAAAGCAAAAAAAATCTTCTCACCGGCAATTGAAAAACATAGCTGGGCACTTTTTCGCTTTTCATATTCATTGTTTCCGAATTTAATGGCTAAGACCATGTTTAAAGAGCTTTCAAATTTTCAACCAATTGAATTTACAAAAGCCGAAGTAGCTGAGCTCTTTGCGATG
>CAZCRJ010000464.1:0-3055 GCA_964501015.1 uncultured Roseivirgaceae bacterium
ATGATGGCTGAGTCTACCTCATCCATTAAGGAAATGACAAACACCAATTTTGATGATATCATTAACCGGGAATACATCATTTTTGAAACGGCTATGCGGCATAACAAAAATGAAAAGCTACGCCTGATGCAATTGCTGAATCCCGGCTTTGATTCACACATAAAAGTATTTGCGGACCCGAATCCTAACCGCAAAACATCGGGTATCGGTGTAGCCGGCATTAAACTTACCGGGGATACGGAGAAGTCCTATTTATTCGTTCAGAATAATGAAAAAGCAGTGCTGGTTAAAAAGGGCAATTACAAGAATGATTTTGATGACTTGTATAAAAATTGCCCGAAAATGCTGATGGCTTTTGCCGGTGAAAAACTAAAATGGGCCGATGTTGCCGGTCACGTTTTTGCCTACGAACAGATCTGTGAATAACACTACCACATGGTAGTACAAAGCCGGCTTTGGCCGGCTTTTGTGTTTTTATTAAGAGTAAACAAAAGTCAGTTTGATCATTTTACTTTTTCATTTATGAAAACTAACCTATTAATACTTTCCCTGGTGCTGTCTTCATTATCCGGATATTCTCAACATCCGAATACTGATCAAGTTGAAGCTATCGGAGGTCCTATCATAATTCAACCCATACTCCACTCTACCCTTATGCTGAAATGGATGGATAGGGTCATCTACGTTGATCCCTATGGTGGTGCAAAAGCATTTGATGGATTACCTTCTCCCGATCTGATTCTGATCACCGACATCCATGGTGATCATATGAATATCGAAACACTTAAGAGCATTGATATTTCCCGCGCCATCCTTGTTGTGCCTAAGGCCGTAAGCGATGGATTACCCGATGAAATGAAATCCAGGCTCGTTGTATTGGATAATAATGAAAATACTAAACTATTGGGAATTCATATCAATACAATTCCCATGTATAACCTGCCGGAGACAAGTGACTCCAGGCACCCCAGGGGAAGAGGCAATGGATATATTCTTACCCTGGGCGAAAAACGAATCTATATTTCTGGTGACACAGAAGATATCCCGGAAATGCGTGCCTTGAAAAATATTGACGTCGCCTTTGTTTGTATGAATCAGCCGTTTACCATGACCATTGATCAGGCTGCCGATGCCGTTCTTGTCTTCAAACCAACAATCGTTTATCCCTTTCATTTCAGAGGCCAGGGTGGATTCAGCGATGTATCTGCCTTTAAAAAATTGGTGGAAGAGGGAGATAAAACCATCGATGTCAGGCTCCTGAACTGGTATCCCACCTATTGACGTAACCACTCATCTATGTACTCATTGATTATGTGATAAAATCTGATGAGCTTTATTGAGGTTTAATGGCTTAGCAATGAAGCGAATTTTATTCCTGTTGATTGTTCTTGGCGGATTAACGTGTGCTTCTGCAAACTCCATTCTTATCCCTATGGATGGCGCGCAGAAAAATCATCTGAAAGCGTACGGCATTGCCTATTACATACTTAATCAAAATACCACTCTCGACTGGTTATTAAATTATCGTGGTGGCAGTTTTCTTGTAGACCATACGCCTGCCATAGAATATGAATGTAAACTGCGTGGCGTGTCCTTTGAGGTTATTTCTGCCGCCAAAGTCAACTCCATACTAGAGGAAATTTCCAGTCCTGCCGTAAACATGAACGTAGTAAGCATGGAACGGGCGCCACGGGTTGCAGTGTATTCGCCAAAAAGTGATCTTGTGCAAGATGAAACCGATGCGGTTATTCTTGTGCTGGAGTATGCAGAGATTCCGTTTGATATTATTTATGATGAGGAAATTCACAACGATGCACTTGCTCGATATGACTGGCTGCATTTACATCATGAAGATTTTACAGGACAACCGGGTAAAGTTCGCTGGCGCGAATCAGCCATGGTTGAATTTAAAGTTCAGGAAGCTACGGCAGCACGGTTGGGTTACCGGTCTGTTTCACAAATGAAACTAACCATGGCTAAAAAAATAAAAGGGTTTTGCGCGGGAGGCGGATATTTATTTGCCATGTGTTCAGCAGCAGAAACACTGGACATAGCATTGGCTTCCGAAGGATTGGATTTTGATGCACTTCTTTTTGAAGATGATATGGACGATGTGAACCAAAAACATTTTGATTTTGAACAATCATTAGCCTTTGAAAACTTTTCGCTAGAGTCAACCTACAACCGAAGATTCTCGGATATTAATATTGGTGGCGGATGGGGTGCTTCGGGTGACTACTTTACCTTATTTTCATTTTCAGCGAAATGGGATATAATCCCCGCACTCCTTACACAAAATCATGCTAATGCAATTCGGGAATTCTCCGGATTGACTACTACATTTAACAAAGTTCTGGTTAAGCCTGACGTGTTGATTCTTGCCGAAAATCGGAAGGAAAAAAATGTACGGTATATTTATGGAGAATTGGGCAGAGGGCACTGGACCTATTACAGTGGCCATGATCCAGAGGGTGCATCGGGTCGGGGTCGTGGTCCTACTGATTTAAACCTTCACCCCAACTCGCCCGGGTATCGCTTAATATTGAATAATGTTTTGTTTCCTTCTGCACAAAAGAAAAAACAAAAAACATAATTACTATAAGATTTAAGACAAAAGACTTAAGACATAAGAAGTAAATCATCATTGAAAATAAATTACAGTACCATGAAAACCATTTGTTTACTCAGCATAATTACATGCACATCCTTTGCACAGATCCCCACACCTGACGTTCAAATCAAATCTGCCGTACTGGCCGCTCCTGAAGCCATGCGTGACGGAGCCATGGTATACGGGTATAATCAAAAGGGAGAATTTGTTATACTTAGAAAAGGTACAAACGAAATAGTTTGCCTTGCGGATGACCCTAGACAGAAAGGCTTCAGTGTTTCCTGTTATCATAAAGAACTGGAACCCTTTATGGCAAGAGGACGTGAACTAAAAACACAGGGGAAGTCCTTTCAGGAGATATTTGATATTCGGGAAGTAGAAGCAAAATCTGGAAAATTAGTTATGCCAAAGCAAGCGTCTAATTTACAGGTGTATACTGCCACT
>CAZCRJ010000465.1:0-3052 GCA_964501015.1 uncultured Roseivirgaceae bacterium
CATTATGAACGTATTGAAAAGGAGTTAAAATGGTATATGGCAAGAATGTAGCCAGCCATACCTATTTCGTTAATCGACCAGCCTACCCTGGTTCTTTCGCCTTGAGCGCATTTTGGTTTCTTCCAACCATAGGTGTGAATTAGTCCTGTTTGAGCTTACATGATATTCACTTCCAGCGTCCTGCTTCTTCCAATGGATTCGCAGAAAACCACCCTTACAGACGCTGAGGATACATTGGAGACAGGTTATGGGATGAAAATATGTGATTTTTGTAAGACATTCCAAATACTGTGTAAGAAATTTTGATTCCAGGATAACCACCTTTGTTCATTGAAAATAAACCAACTGCTCCGCCAGATTGCGGGATTGAAAAACTCAAAACTTATGAAAAAATTATTTATTCTGTTCGTTTCAGCAATAATGATGCTGACGATAATCCCTTCACAAGCCGGTGATCTTAAAGGCTTGTACAAGAAAGAAGTAGCCGGAACCAATACATTATCCGCTGATGATGTTGCTGCGTATGAGGCACGGATTAATGCCATTAAAGCGATGGATAAAGCATCCATGACTGCTGCCGAGCGTAAAGAATTGCGCAAAGAAGTACGTACCATTGAAAGCGAACTGAAGCTTAACAGCGGTGGCGTTTATGTATCGGTAGGTGTATTGTTATTGATTATTATTCTGTTGATCGTATTACTGTAATTAAAATGAAAAATGCAGGTATTATCATCATAGTTATCGGATTAGCAATTACGCTGTTTACAGGTTTTACGTATTTCACACGCGAGAAGATAGTGGATATCGGAGAGCTGGAAATATCGGCTAATAAACGGCATACCATGGACTGGTCACCATTGGTTGGTGTTGGTGTAATGGCTGCTGGGGCAGTTGTATACCTGGTAGGAATGAAGAAGTAGTAATGGGCAGGATTGAATTCCAGGGATAAAGAATCACGTGTAAGTTCAATTACCTGCAGCACCTCACAAACCTTAACTTTTAAACAACACAATCATGGGAAATTTACTTTATACCGTAGCCGTAATCCTGGTTATACTTTGGGCAATTGGCTACTTAGGCTTCCAGGCAGGTGGCATTATTCATATACTACTCGTAATTGCAATTATTGCAGTTCTTTTCCGGGTAATTTCGGGCAGAAGGTTGTAATACTCTTATTCTAGTATACAGGTTGGTATGGCAGGAGGTAGCTCTCCTGCTTTTACTTTTTAATAGACCACTTAAAACAACAACATATGAATCTAAAACGAATTTTTGGTGCATTGCTTACGGTGCTGGGAATAGCCGGCCTAATTTATGCAGCCATTCTATTTGTTAATACAGGGCAGGGTACCTATGCCGTGAAAACATTGATTATCTATGGCGGCCTGGGCCTGTTATTTTTTGTATCCGGGATCAGCCTGGTGCGCACCACAAAAGATGAGGCCTGAGTGCGAACTGGATAAACGGTGAAGCGGGCAAAAGCGATCTACACAAAAGATGTAAATTATATAAACTCTGGCCATAGCCATATAACAATTCGGAAGATACGACTCGTGAACTTTGCAGAAAGGAATGAAAGTCATTTCGCAAAGGTTAGACTTTAAAACACAAGATCATGTATCGCATCCCGACAATGCATAATTTCTCACCAGCGTTTTCTAAGAATGGCGACTGGACACCCCATTCCCAACAATTACAAAAGGAAAATCCTCAATTAACGAAAGAGGACCTGGACCTCAATTCGGGTAATGAAAGTGAATTAATTGAACGTGTTGGCGACAAGTTGAACAAAAACAGGGAAGAGGTTATCAACATCATCAATAATGGGCGCATGGATCAGTTTTAGCCATCGTGGTAGATCGGGTGTAGGTATGAAAATAGATACGCAGTTTAACACTACGTGAGATGGAAAATATTGAAGTTGAAAAGTCTAAAGTGTTTATTATTGTGGAAATCATAGAATATATTCCCAATTCAGTTGTGATTAAAACCATTATCAAGAAAACAACGGGAAATGTAAGTGCAGTCTCCTTTGATTCGGGTGAATCCCTTACGGAGCGTGTCTCTGCTTTTGACAATTTCATCCAGGTAATTGATGGCAATGCGGAAATTTGGATTGATGATGTATCTACGGTATTGGTTACCGGACAGTCGATTATTATACCTGCACACACGAAGAATTCTATTAAGGCGAATGTCCGCTTTAAAATGCTTTCCACTATAATCAAAAGCGGTTACGATGAAGCAATTTAAGTTTACGAAACGGGAATGGAACAGAAATTCAAACTAGGGGATATTGTATATGAACGTGTTCGGCCGACACAAAAGCTGATCATCCGAAATCATAGTGGGATGCTTTATTATTGCGTTGCCGAGGAACACCCAAACCGCAAGGAGCTGGTTTTCACTGAGCGTGAGCTGGTATCGCAAACCGTTGACGAAACAACCCGGTGAACCAGCGGTAACGATCTTCGTTATACTGGTGACTTGATATCGGACAATTGCGGCTGAAAAATACGGTCACATTTATAAGCAGGTTTAATGGTTTTTCAACGCTCCTTCTCAAATGCGTTTCAACCCATTTAGACACGCTCATTCTATTTTCATAGAGCAATCCGTGACATGTGTAAGTCTCTTGTTACAGGGTGTAATGTATCACAAGTTAAATATGATCACTTTTGTGGAACAACATCATTTCTGTTATAGGATTATTGTTCACTGTGTTTACAGGAACGAAACCGTAACAAATTTAAGGCAATACCATGAAAGCTTTAAAATTACTCACCATTGGAACGCTGCTGTTTTTTTTCAGTCAGTCGAAGGCACAGTTTCCTGAGCCGACTAAAACACCACCACCCTGGGGGCTGGCCGGGCTAACCGAAACGCGTTATTATTATTTACCGGGGATAGAATCATATTATGATATCGAGACATCTCAATTCTTCTACAGAAGCAAGGGCTCTTGGGTTAGTCGATCAACCCTTCCTGCACGATACCAAAAGTATAACTTATACAAAGGGTACAAGGCGGTAATGACAGACTATCATGTTAA
>CAZCRJ010000466.1:0-3047 GCA_964501015.1 uncultured Roseivirgaceae bacterium
TTCAGTGATCGTTCAGGGGGAGAGCATAAAGAAATTAATTCAAAATTTATTTTGAAAAAGGCAACTAAGTGAATGTTCACATCGTCTCTATCACAATCAAACAATCTACATTATGAAAAAACTATTATCACTTTTTGGTGTACTGATTATTTTCGGTACAATGGTTCTGGCAAGCGGAAAGATTTCTTCTGCTTTCACTCCATCAGGAGTTGCTTTAGTAAAGGATGGCGCTGTAATTAAAGTAGTGTATAAACCTGCGCAAAACACTACGGTGAAGATTTCTATTGAAAATGAAAATGGAAAAGTTTTCTTTTCTGAATTTATTAAAAGCAAGGATGGCTTTGTAAGGCCCTATAATCTAAGTCGGCTGCCTTTTGGTAACTATACTGTTAAAGTAAGTGACAAGAGCGGTACACATTCAGAAGTGATAACCATGGAAGAAAAAAAGGAAGTAATGTATCATGTGAGACAACTCAAAAACGAGCCATCCAAATATTTATTAACTATTCCGGCAGCTTCAGCCGGGTGGGTATTGGTATCTGTTTATGAAGATGGAAAGGTAATTCATAAAGAAGAAGTGGAAGTACAGGGAGATTATGCAAAGCTTTATAATGTCAAGTTTCCAGAGCGGGAAATCTTCATTGATGTGAAAGCAATTCAATAGCCAAGCAGGATAATGCGTATGCATACTAAGCTGGCCGAAATCGTGTGCAGGAAAAAATATACTGGATTTGTAAAATTGTGATCAAAAATTTGTCTGAATGGTGTTGATACTCATTGCACATTTCCGCAAACGTTATTTTTCAGTATATATCAGGTTTCCTTACAATTTATCTTCATGCTTCTAGCACACCCGTACATTTGCAGTATACTTTAAAACAAAACAAACTATGAAAACAAAATCATTAGTAATTGCTGTTCTTCTTGCGATTGGATCGCTATCCGCAGTGGCTGAAAATGATCCCATCCATACTGGTCTCATTGTAGTGAACGGAAACCCCGGCAAGTACAAATTGATCTATGCGGGTGAGAAACTATCCGCTGTTAACCTGACTATTTATAATAGTAAAGGAGATGTTGTTTACCAGGAAACTGTACGGAACATTAAAGGGTTTATTCGCCCCGTAAATTTTAAGGGTATGAGAGCCGACACCTATACCATTATGGTAAAAAGTGGGGAGCAAAAGGCGGAAGCGAAAATTGATTACGCACCGTAAGTATGCGTAGAGAAAAGATATTCCGGAATCGTAAGGCAAGTAAGCCTTATGGCTCCGGTTTACTTTTTTCTTTTTCCTGTCGTTTAATTCCTTTTTTGAATGGCCAGCTGTATTTCAACGCATCCATATTCTCCTGTAAGGAAATGGTTCCCTGATTAAGGTTATGAATAGTCTCTTTCAAATCACGTGCTGCAATGGAATCATTGATCAAAACAGATATAGTTCCATCACCCTCTTTTATTTGTGTCAATAGTACCGACAAACTATCGGATACTGCCTGTAGATGTTTTGCAGTAAGTTCGAGGGATTGCAACGTATTTTCTATTTTTTGTTCAGCGGTGGTATCCTTCAGCAGCCAGCCTAATGTTCCACGGCCTTGATTGATCTCCAGTGTAATCGTATTGATTTCTCTGGCGATGGCGATTGTCTTCTCAGAAGCCATGCGGAGATTGTGAGCCGTTTGTGTGATTTCTTCTGCTAATTCTGTATTGTATAGCAATGAGGTTATGGTTCCTTTTCCATGTACAATCTGGTCGGTCATCGCCACCAGGTTTTTTGTTAGCCTGGCAGCATTTTCGTTGGTGATGTTCAAGGTATTTAAAATGTCGTCTGGCCTGACACGGGTAAACGAATTGATCAGTTGATCATTCTCAACTGGTTCTGATTCTCCTTTTCCAGGAATAATATTTACAAGCATGTTGCCCATCAGTCCGTCTGTTCCAAGTGATGCCACTGAATTTTTTTTAATGTATGTGCGCACGTTTTCACGGATACGCATTTTTACTTCTATGAGTGAATCATTCAAAATAGTAACGGCCGTTACTGATCCTATATTAATGCCCGAGAAGCGAACATTATTGCCTGTTTGTAAGCCATTTACATTACCAAAAAATGCGCGTATAGTGAAGGTCTCGCTAAACATGCTTTGCTTTTGTCCGATCATGTAGACGGCTGCCGTAAAAATAATGGCTCCGATGGTCACGAACAGACCGAGTCGAATAGTTGTTGCTGTGGACTTTTCCATAAACTAATTAATGCAACGAATGGTCAGATGAAGAATTCACTTACTGGTCCATCGTTTGATTGACTAAGTTCTTTATATGTTCCTTCTGCATGATTCCGCCCATCGTGTAAAATTATCATCCTGTCGCAAGTAACTTTGGCACAACTTAAATCATGCGTAATAATAATGGCTGCGGTCTGAAAGCGCTCCTGTATTTCATTGATTAGAAAACTAATTTCTTTTCCGGTAACAGGATCTAGTCCACTGGTGGGTTCATCATACAGAATAATTTCAGGTCGCATGATTAAGGTTCGAGCCAGGGCCACACGCTTTTTCATTCCTCCGGAAAGTTCAGATGGCAGCATTTCAACAGCATGGGCAAGTCCTACACTTTCAAGCGACTCCATAACAAGGTCATTAACCGGTATCCCTTTTACTTTTTCCAAATGCCTTCGTAATGGAAATTCAAGGTTCTCCCGAACGGTCATGGAGTCATATA
Organism: uncultured Roseivirgaceae bacterium; assembly: GCA_964501015.1. Taxonomy (GTDB): domain Bacteria; phylum Bacteroidota; class Bacteroidia; order Cytophagales; family Cyclobacteriaceae; genus UBA2336. The sequence continues at coordinate 2,720 of CAZCRJ010000466.1, forward strand.
AGGCGCTCCCTTGAAATTGAAACCCTACATCGGTTCGCAATACATCCAATTCTTTATGACTGAGATCCGGAATAGATTTTCCCAACACCACCATTTTTCCATGATCAATAGAAAGCAGGCCGATGATACATTTAATAAGCACGGATTTGCCTGATCCAGACTTACCCATTATGGCTACATTTTCTCCCTTAGAAACCATCAGGTTAAATCCTTTTAATACATGGTTTTCCCCGAAGGATTTGTAGAGGGCTTCGATCTCTATTACCGGCTGACTACTATCGATGACTACTCCTTTTTTCATGATTACAAATCATAGAAGATATCCGTT
>CAZCRJ010000467.1:0-3042 GCA_964501015.1 uncultured Roseivirgaceae bacterium
TCGGTTCAATCGCGAAAACCATTCCCGGAATAAGCTTTATTCCCTTACCCCGCTTTCCGAAATTCGGAATTTCAGGATCTTCATGAAGGTTTTTACCTACCCCGTGGCCCACCAGTTCACGCACTACTCCGTAACCAAAGCTTTCCACATAACTCTGGATTGCAAAGCTTATATCGCCAATACGATTACCAACTTTCGCCTGATCAATTCCCTTAAAAAGGGATTCGTATGTCCGATCAAGTAACAGTAGCGTTTCCTCCTTCACTCCCTCTAAAGGATACGTGTAAGCTGAATCACTGTGAAAGCCCTTGAAATAGACTCCACAGTCAACTGAAATTACATCTGCCTCACGAAGTTCATAGTTTCCCGGGAAACCGTGCACCACAATTTCATTAACCGATATACACAGCGATGCTGGGAAACCATTGTAGTTTTTGAAGGAGGGAATTCCGCCATTATCTCTAATGAATTCCTCTGCTCTTTTATCTAAATCAGAAGTCTTCACTCCAGGTTTTACCAGCGATGCAATTTCACCATGAGCTTTACCCAAAATATGGGCTCCATCCCTGATGATTTGTATCTCTTCTTCAGTCTTTAAGTGAACCATTCAGCACTTAAGCCGCAGCAAATTGAGAACGTCCTTTTACTCTTCCGGACTTCATCATCCCTTCGTAATGACGCATCAGCAGATAACTTTCAATTTGCTGTAAGGTGTCAAGGATAACCCCAACCATAATCAGCAATGAAGTACCACCATAAAACTGTGCGAAATTCTGACCGACACCAGCCCTCACTGCAAATGCAGGAAGTACAGCAACGATCACCAGAAACAAAGCACCCGGAAGTGTAATTCTTGATAAAATAGTATCTATAAATTCAGCGGTTTGTTTGCCTGGCTTTATGCCTGGTACAAAACCACCATTACGTTTCAGATTATCAGCGATATCATTTGAATTGATAGTAATTGCTGTATAAAAGAACGTGAATATCAATATCAGTGATCCAAATAAAAGATTGTACTGCCAGGAAGTAAAATCGGAGAAAGTTGAGCCGATGTAGGCACCGATGTCACTGTCTCTCCAGATACCTGCAAGCAAAGCAGGGATAAACATTAATGCCTGTGCAAAAATGATTGGCATAACTCCAGCAGAGTTCAATTTTAACGGAATAAAGTCACGCTTGCCTCCGTAAAGTTTATTGCCAATTACCTGTTTGGCGTATTGGATAGGAATTCTTCGGGTAGCCTGCGTTAACATAATAACACCCATTACTACGAAGAAGAGTGCTAATAATTCAATGATAAACAACAATGCACCCTGCATGCCCCGATTGTTCACCGCCTCATCAATTATTGCACCCGGGAAACGGGATACGATACCAATCATGATAAGCATGGAAATACCGTTACCAATACCCTTGTCTGTTATTCTTTCACCTAACCACATACAAAACATGGTGCCGGCAATCAGTATAACAATCGAGGATACGTAAAAGAACATCCCTGGAGAAGTGATCGCTTCAGTCGGTATAGTTCCACGGATATAGCCATAAGACTGGAAGCCGGTAATAAAGATCGTGAGTACACGGGTAATCTGGTTCAACCGCTTTCTACCGGAATCGCCTTCCTTCTGCATTTTCTGAAAATACGGTACCGCAAATCCAAGCAACTGAACAATAATGGATGCAGAGATGTAAGGCATAATACCTAACGCAAAAATAGAAGCACGGCTGAACGAACCTCCCAGGAAGGTGTTCAACAGGTCAAAGATTCCGCCTGAAACAGCATTTTGCTCCAATATTACCGGATCAACACCAGGCAATACAATGAAGGATCCCAATCTGAAAATAATCAGAAATCCCATTGTGTTGAGAATTCTTATTCTCAGGTCCTCAATTGAGAATATGTTCCGTATGGTTGTAAAAAACCGCTTCATTATTTCACCGGGGTTGCAGTGCCTCCAAGCTTTTCAATTGCCTTTACGGCAGTATCTGAAAATGCGTGAGCTTGAACATTAACTTTAGCGTTTAACTCGCCTCTTCCAAGGACTTTTACTTTGTCATTCTTGCCGACAATTCCATTGTCAATTAATACCTGAAGGCTTAATTCACCTCCACTAATTTTAACAGCAAGTGTTTCCAGAACATCAAGATTTACTGCTTTGAAGTAAATCTTGTTGTTATTCTTAAAACCAAATTTAGGAACTCTGCGCTGTAATGGCATCTGACCGCCCTCGAAGCCAAACTTCTTGGAATAACCAGAGCGTGACTTTGCACCCTTGTGTCCACGGCCTGCTGTTGATCCACCAGAACCCTGACCACGACCAAGTCGCTTGTTGTTTTTTACTGAACCTTCTGCAGGTTTTAATGTATGTAACTTCATCGTATTAAAGTTCTTTAACCGTAATCAAATGGTTTACTTTGGTAATCATACCGGCAATCTGGGGAGTCAACTCCACCTCCACCGATTTATTCACCTTTCCTAAACCTAAAGCCCGTAACGTACGCTGCTGTGTTTCAGGTCTCTTGATGTCACTTCTTGATTGTGTAATCTTAACTTTCGCCATTGCTTTATCCATTAAATACTTTGGACAATGAAACACCCCTTGACTTTGCCACCGTAAAAGCATCACGCATATTGGTAAGCGCGTTAAAGGTTGCTTTTACAACGTTATGCGGATTCGAGGATCCTTTAGACTTCGCCAACACGTTATGTACTCCGGCACTTTCCAAAACAGCACGCATAGCACCACCGGCAATAACACCTGTACCAGGTGCTGCAGGCTTCAGTAACACAAAACCGCCACCGAATTTACCAATAGCTTCGTGAGGTACTGTTCCTTTTGAGATGGGTACCTTCACCAGATTTTTCTTAGCATCGTCAATGCCCTTGGTAATGGCATCGGTTACTTCATTGGCTTTTCCTAAACCATACCCCACTACACCATTTCCATCGCCAACAACAACTATGGCGGCAAAGCTGAACCTGCGTCCACCTTTAACTACCTTTGCTACGCGTTGGATGGCAACTACTTTCTCTTTTAA
>CAZCRJ010000468.1:0-3031 GCA_964501015.1 uncultured Roseivirgaceae bacterium
ATGGGGCTTTTTGTCTCCAGAGAGAAAAAAGGCCATATCAAAAACTCACAGGATTATTTTCTGGCCTCTAAAGCCCTTCCATGGTGGGCCGTGGGAGCTTCTCTGATCGCTTCCAATATTTCTGCCGAGCAATTCATCGGTATGTCGGGCTCTGGTTTTGCTATCGGATTAGCCATTGCTTCCTATGAATGGATGGCTGCCATTACCCTGTTAATTGTTGGTAAATTTTTCCTCCCCATATTCATCAACAAGGGCATTTATACCATCCCCGGATTTATTGAAAAGCGCTTTAGCACCAACCTTAAGACTATCCTCGCCATATTTTGGCTCGCCTTATTTGTTTTTGTAAACCTGACCTCCGTACTCTATTTGGGCGCCCGTGCACTGGATACCATTGTTGGTAGCGGTGATGGTTCCATGATGATATATGCCATTGTTGGGTTGGGATTATTTGCAGCAGCCTATTCCCTGTATGGCGGACTTTCTGCAGTTGCCTGGACAGATGTGATACAGGTCGTGCTCTTGATTTTTGGCGGACTAATGACTACCTACCTGGCTCTTGAACAAGTGTCGCCAAGCGGAGGTATCGTTGACGGTTTTGTTCATATCATGAATGTAGTGCCGGAAAAGTTTTCCATGATTCTCTCTAAAGGTGAGATTATTGACCCCAACGGAAAGGATGCCTGGTGGGATCTTCCCGGACTATCCGTATTGTTAGGCGGCATGTGGGTAGCCAATGTATATTACTGGGGTTTTAACCAATATATTATTCAAAGAACCCTTGCTGCCAAAAGCTTACCGGAAGCACAAAAAGGAATAGTATTCGCTGCTTTTCTAAAAATGCTCCTTCCGTTGATTGTAGTAATTCCAGGCATTATTGCTTTTGTACTCAATTCTGATGCTAACGGTGACTTAACCAACGCTTCACTTGATCCCAGTTTTGTAACCAGTTCCGGTACCATTGCCAACGACAATGCGTGGCCATGGCTTATCCGCAGCTTTATTCCTACAGGTATTAAGGGATTAGTATTGGCAGCCCTGGCAGCCGCCATCGTTTCTTCCCTGGCGTCTATGCTCAACTCAACAGCCACTATCTTTACGATGGATATTTATCGTCCATATATCAATACCACCGCTAGTGATAAACAAATTGTGAGAACCGGCCGACTTACGGCTGCTGTGGCCCTGATCATTGCCATGTTAATTGCGCCCCTGCTGGGCAACCTTGGCCAGGCATTCCAGTTTATTCAAGAGTATACAGGAGTGGTAAGTCCCGGTATATTGGCCGTATTTCTTGCCGGTTTATTCTATACACGTGCTACGAACAGCGCAGCCATTTGGGGTGTTGTGGCTTCCATACCAATAGCATTGTATTTTAAAGTTGCTCCTAATGGCTGGTCAGATTCAGCATTATTTGTGAACTTACCCTTCCTCAACCAGATGATGTTCACGGCTGTGCTGTCATTCCTGATCATCGTTATTATCAGCTACCTTGAAGGCAAAGGAAAAGTAAATGAAAAAGGCATTACCCTTACTACCGAACTTTTTAAAACAAGTCCAACCTTTAACATTGGCGCTACTATTGTTATGATACTCTGCGCAGTACTGTATGCAATTTTCTGGTAAAAAGAAATAGGACTATGGATTGTGTTCCACCTATAAGATCACAATCCATAGTATTTTACTTTAAAGTGAAGGAAGCGGTTTTTACATTTTTCGAATCACCTCCAATGTACACATCAAAATCTCCTGGTTCGGCACCAAAGCTCAGGTCGTGCCGGTAAAAGGATAGGTCTGATTCGGTGATGGCAAAGTGAACGGTTTTAGTTTCACCTGGTTTCAAAATAATTTTTTCAAATCCTTTCAGTTCTTTAACGGGGCGTGTAACGGATCCTACCCGATCACGAATATAGAATTGAACCACTTCTGCTCCATCGCGTACGCCTGTATTGGTAACGGCTATTGATGCCGTTAAGGTACCTGAAGCTTCCATTTCGGTTTTGTCCAGTTGCACGTCCCCATAAGTAAAACTCGTATAACTCAATCCGAAACCAAAAGGATATACCGGATCATTGGAAACATCAAGGTAATTGGATCGGAACTTCTGAAACCACTTTCCTTCCTCTAATGGTCGGCCGGTAGTATGATGAGCATAATACAGTGGTACCTGTCCAACATGTTGGGGAAAGGTAGTTGTTAATTTTCCGGAAGGGTTAACGTCACCAAACAACACATCCGCAATGGCATCACCGGCCTCGCTTCCACCAAACCAAACATTAAGGATGGCGGGAACATGCTCATTTTCCCATGTAAGTGTTAGTGGACGGCCGGTAAACAATACCAACACTACTGGCTTACCTGTACTAAGTAAAGCCTTAATAAGATCGCGTTGTGTTTCAGGAATATCAATGTTTACCCTGCTGGAGGCCTCCCCACTCATCTCTGCCGATTCACCCGCTGCCACAACAATAACATCAGCGCTCCGTGCAATACGTACCGCTTCATCACGGATTACATCAGCAGTACGCGAATCGCGATTCAATGATTTACCAAACATGGTTGCATTCTCCTCGAGTTTCGGATCACTATCCAGATTGGATCCTTTGGCATATATAATTTTCGCTGTATTACCCACTGCTTTCTGCAGGCCAGTCAACACCGACACCGATTCTGAGAAACGTGCCGCTACACTCCATGTTCCCGTCATGTTTTCTGGTGCGTTAGCCAGGGGACCGATCAAGGCAATTGTTCCGGATTTCTTCAGGGGTAGCACATTCCCTTGATTTTTAAGCAACACAAAACTTTGAGCCGCAGTACTTCTTGCTGTTGCCCGGTTTTCATCAGTAAAGTTTTCCGTCTTCGCCCGATTCTCATCAAGATATTTGAACGGATCATCAAAGAGGCCCAATTTAAATTTTGCTTCCAATATCCTCCGGCAGGCATCATCCAGTTGTTTTTGTGATACCTTCCCTTCCTTTAGTGATTGCGCTATAGTGGTTAACAACCCTTCGCTAACCATATCCATATCTAA
>CAZCRJ010000469.1:0-206 GCA_964501015.1 uncultured Roseivirgaceae bacterium
AGATGGTTCGGGGTATTATCGAGGATGACAATGGTATGATTTTGGTGGGTACGGATGGCGGCTATATTAACCGCATTAATCCTTCTACTGGTCAAGTAGGGCATATAAAAGTTACAGTGCCTGGCTACGATGGAATTATTGTACCGATGTACATTATGCATATGGATAAGGAGTACTTCCTGATCGGCTCTTCAGCAGGACTTCTT
>CAZCRJ010000469.1:216-3025 GCA_964501015.1 uncultured Roseivirgaceae bacterium
GCATAAAAAAACGCTGAAGTTTAGTTTCTATGAACCCCTTGCCAGCAGGATAGGAAGTGTAATGGTGCGGCAGTTGATCCGTCATGACAATATGCTTTACCTGATTGCCTATCAACGATTATTTGTTCATAACCTTACAACAAAAAAAACTGATGAATACAGAAGTTTCACACACGAAAAAAATAAGGAAGCGGTAAACGCCACCATTATATTTCTCGATAGTAAACAACGGTTATGGGTTGGCGTTGGTCAAGGAATTTCCCTGATGCATCCTGACAATTCATTTACTCATTACCCTTTCGAAAAAAACGCTATCCGACCCGCTGGCTCATATTTTATGGTATTATCCATTGAAGAAATTGACGGCAAACTTTGGGTTGGAACATTTGACAGCGGGCTATGGCAAATGGACATAAGCAACGGTTTGGCCAACCCCGAAATTAAAAAGGCAGCACTTCCTGGAATTCTTCAAAGCACATCCATTTATGGCGTCATTCCGGATGATGATAGGAACATCTGGATGAGTACGAACCATGGCTTGTTCAAATTTGAAAAACAAGGAAATCGGTTTACCAATTTTACGGTAAGCGAAGGAATACAAGATCTTGAATTTAACCGGCTTGCCTTTACAAAAACCCGGTCGGGCTTAATGGTGTTCGGTGGCATAAATGGGCTGAATATATTTGACCCGAAGCTAATATCGATTAAATCATCCATCAATAAACCAGTACTTCTAAACCTTGCCAGTCATAAACAAGAAGAAGATTTTTTTATAGACCTGAGAAACAAACCTTCAGTCCAGTTAGAAGCAGATCAAAATTTTTTAAGGTTCAGTTTTTTTGTTCCCAATTATCAGCAACCCGCACGTTTTCAGGTTGATTACATCTTAGAACCATTTGAAGAACGATGGCACACCAATGTGGATAATACAGCCGAATACTCAAATCTGAAATCTGGTTCATATACGTTCAAGGTACGCGTAACCGATTATGATGGAACGGAGGTAATCACTGCACTGAAAGTAACTATCGATTATCCGTATTGGCAAACGTGGTGGTTCATTGTTCTTGTTTTAATTCTTGCTGGAGCAGTGATCATGGCCATTATACGATGGTCTTCCGCTAAAGCACTTCGGGATAAGGAACACCTAGAATTTTTATTACATCAGCGTACAAAGGAAATCCAAAAATCGCGTGAAGCTCTGGAATCCCTGAACCAGAAAAAAGACCTGATCTTTTCTATTCTTTCACACGATTTACGCGGCCCGCTTACCACCCTGAAAGGATTTCTCTCCTTATTAATTGACAATACTGACGAATTACCAAAGGAGGACATCAAGAAACATGCACGAAGCATTCGGAATTCCGTTACCAGTTCCCTTGACCTGATTGATAATACGTTGTATTGGTCGTTGTCGCAAACCGGCAATATCAGTTATTCACCAACGCCATTTGACCTGGCCGATATGCTGGTAAAAATTCACAGGCTGTACCAACTTACTGCTGAGAAGAAACAGATTAAATTTTATCTGCAAATCCCTAACACCATTCCGGTATCGGGTGATGAAAATATGATCTTTATTGCCTTACGGAATGTTGTTTCCAATGCATTGAAATTTACACCGGATGGAAAAAGCGTTTCCATCATTGCCCATACGGAATATCCCAATGCTGTGATTCAAATTAAGGATGAAGGCATTGGCATGAGTAAGGATTATGTGGATAAAATCCTATCGGATGATCAACCCATGATAAAAATGGGTACTGCCAATGAAAAGGGTACCGGTCTGGGATTGGTTCTATGCAAAAAATTCATTAAGATGAATCATGGCAGCATTCAGATCAAAAGCATTGAACACAAAGGTTCTGAATTTACAATACACCTTCCGTTAACCGATCAGGTGGTGGAAGTAAAGTGATTCCAGCCCTGAGCCTTTAGGGGCACTACATTTCCCTGCTTGGTGATCAGCAAATGTTCATTCGCGCTTTCATGCACATACCCAATCATATGAATATCCGGATGGTTTTTGATCTTCTCATAATCGTCAGGATGAATCGTAAACAGCAATTCATAATCTTCTCCACCATTTAACGCACAGGTAACCGGATCGATTTTAAAATCCAGCGCAGTGGTTTCATACGTAATCTGATCGATCGGGATTTTATCTTCAAAGATCCGAACGCCAACATTAGAGCTTTTTCCGATGTGAAAAAGTTCTGAAGCCAACCCATCGGAAACATCAATCATGGATGTAGGCTTAACCCCTGCTTCATCCAGTTCAAAGACAATATCGGTTCGGGCAATCGGCCGAAGTTGGCGCCCCACCATATATTCAAATTTCTCCAATAGTGGTTGCATATCTGGGTTAGATAGATAAACCTCCTTTTCGCGTTCAAGAACCTGCAGTCCAACATAGGCAGAGCCCAGGTCTCCTGTAACACAGATGATATCGTTTGGTTTGGCTCCACTGCGGTACACCACCTTTTCTTTTGCTACCCGGCCAATGGCGGTAATGGAAATAATGAGGCCTGAGTGCGAGGCCGATGTATCCCCTCCAACCAAGTCAATATTGTATTGGTCGCATGCGGCACGGATTCCTTCATAGAGTGCGTCAACGGCTTCCACCGAAAACCTGTTGCTTAAGGCGATGCTTACAATAATTTGCTCCGCTTTGCCATTCATGGCAGCGATATCCGAAACATTAACCGAAACAGCCTTATGGCCAAGATGCTGAAGGGGTGTAAAGGCCAGGTCGAAATGGATGCCTTCGGCCAATAAATCCGTAGAGATAAGTATGTAGTCCTTGCCG
>CAZCRJ010000470.1:0-3014 GCA_964501015.1 uncultured Roseivirgaceae bacterium
AGCCAAAAGTAAATAATCATCTGCCAGGTTTTCATCGTCAATTCCAACACGACCAAGATCACTCCTCACGCGCAGACTAAAGGTTGTCCAGTGTTTCCTGTCCAGGATATGGGTAAGCGATGCTGAATATTTGAAGCGCTCATCCATAAAACCATACCCAAGTTGGCCGCCCAATACCCACTTTTTACTAAAGTGATAATTGGTTTTAAAGCCGGACTGCAGCCGAAATCCTTCAATATTATTTACCGAAAATAAACTCAGGTATGGACCTACATCAACTTTGCCAACAGGTTTATACCCATTAACAAGAATTTTGATGATATCCATATACGTACGTACCACTGGAATATTTTGCAAGGTGTCAATCATCCGGTAAACATTCTTTTCTAAGTCTGTCAACGGATCATGACGTAATGCATTCCAGTGATCGTCATCGTGCTGATTAAGAATATATTGTTCATCCAATACTATTGGTTTCGAATAAAACTTAACTTCCTTTGGTTGATTGACAATAATGTTTCTGTTGGAGGTATAAAACTTTGCCAGTATCCCGGCCATACTATCATTGATCTCACCAACATCAACAAGAACACGGTTTTTAACAGGTATCCATGCACCTGAAGATGTTCGCATTAATTCCTGATGGATTTTAATCTTCTCTATGAAATTCAGGTTTGCTTCCTTACCTACAGAAGCCTCAATCTGCTTGATGGCATAATCTTCCTTTGTAATCCACATCGTTCCGGTGAACGCCAGTGACTGCGGACTTCTCGGAAAGAAATCCAATCTGTAACAATAGTCATCTCCTATGTACAGACTATCCGCTAAATCGTAATCATAATACAACCGCCATCCATCTGCAATGGGCGACACAAAGTCTTTCTCCAGAATATTTAACCAGTTCTTGTAAAAATTATACTCCTGGAATGACGCACCCACCAATTGGGACATAAGTGATCCATCTTCGAATCCTACTCCACTTATTTTTGTTTCCTTAATATTTTCAAATTTTAATTCTGGATTGTTTCGGTAATAGAATTTCGAAACGCTTTCTGAAATAAAAATGGGCAGAACCGGCTTTCCATCCTCACCGGCAATTTGTTCAATGCTATCCAGTACCTGGGTAATTTTAGTAATTAATTTCTTCTGTTTGAATTTGTCCGTAATGTTATCAATATCAATTTCGGTTTTGGAATAGGTATCGTATTCGTATGCCGCTAGCTTGCGTTTGTCATTTTGTTCTTTATTCCTGACAATATTTCGCAGTATCATAAAAGCAGGATTTTCACCTGCCAGTATAACCACATCGCGAAGCCGCATGACATCCTCTTCCAATTGAAAGTTGATGGTTTGAGATGTGCGCTTAATAACTGCTTTGGTGCGCGATTTATATCCAATATAAGAGGCTATTAATGAGTCGGTAGGTGAGGTAGTGCTAAGACTGTAATTCCCTTCAAAATCAGTTGTTGTACCGATACTAGTTCCCTTATATACCACGTTAACAAATGGTATAGGATCACCGGTGGAGGCATCGGTAATTTTACCCTTTACGAGGGTCTCCTGGGCATAAGCCGAAATGGCGAAATTGCCAAGCATTAAAAAGGCACTAAAACGAAGCAATCGCCTTATACAAGTCACTTTCACTGGGAAGTCTTAACTACAAAGATACGCATTTAAACTCTCAGTAGTCACCGAAGGTTTCGGTTCTAGAGGTTATTTTTATTTCTTCCTTTTGTCCTAAAAAATGAGGACCTGTTCGTAAAATATACAAATCCAGTACGGCTTTGGTCCGGGCAAAATATTCCCTTGCTCTGACTTTCAGTGAAGCATCCAGGTCAGGTTGTGCGGCCACCATAGCCACAGCTTCGATACCATAATAATCACAGATAAACAAGGCTCTGTAACTATGGAATGTTTGCGTTATAATCAAAAGCTTATCCTGACCAAAAATCTCCTTACTTCGAACGACTGAATCCAAAGTTCGGAAACCTGCGTAGTCAAGGGTGATGGATTTTACCGGAACTCCCCTTGACAAGAGTGCCTTCATCATTTCGGCTGGTTCATTATAATACCGGGTACGGTTATCGCCGCTCAGTATAAAGTGATCAATTTTCTTTTGGGTATACAACTCTGCCGCGCGGTCCATTCGGTGAGTGAAAAATGGATTGGATGCACCGCCAACAAGTTTATGACTTGTTCCTAAAACCAACGCAATGCGGTGGTTCGGCAACTGTTCAATGTCTTTGTAAATCCTGCTTTTTGTGCTGGTGACAATCCAGATATTAGAAAAAATACTAAAGACTATGATAGTCCCCAGGATGACCAATAAACCTCGCAGTACCCACTTCATCAACAAAGTTTTAAAACCAACTAGTCAAAGTTACGGAATAGTTTTCAGAAAAAGTTTTTCCATAATTTCTGGACGTTTCATCATCTTTCGATACCAGTTAAGTCGGAGTGCATCTTTTTCATCCACACTTAACCTAAATTGCTCAGGATTTGCTTTAAGCTCTGGTAGAAGCGTTGCCAGGCATACCGCCACACTTACGGATATATTCAAGCTTTCTGTAAATCCATACATCGGAATCGAAACCTTTTCATCGGCATGTTGGAGCGCATAATCCGACAATCCCCGAAGTTCATTACCAAATACAAGCGCAACACGGGATTGGGTGACATCAATTTCATGAATGGATTTATTTCCAGGTGATGGGTCTGTTGCATAAATCCGGTATCCTGAAGCCCGAAGGATATCAAAGCAATGCTGGGTATTGTTTTCATTTGCTTTTTTGTATCGCAAAAGCGTTTCCCATTTATAGGATCCTTTCAGCACATATTTGTTCACTTCGTAAGTCGTGGTGTTTTCAATAATATGAACATCTTGAACACCCAGGCATTCACAGGTTCGTATAACAGCACTGGCATTATGCGATTGAAAAATATCTTCGAGCACAATAGTAAGGTGTCGGGTACGCTGATCTAATACACGCTCAACAAATTCTTTCTTATGCTCG
>CAZCRJ010000471.1:0-1619 GCA_964501015.1 uncultured Roseivirgaceae bacterium
GAACCCCAAAAGTAAACGACTTTGACATCGGATAACTTTTATTATCAATTCCAAAACCCTGTGAATTAACTTCCGGATCCCATCCTGAATAACCGGTGATGGTGAACAGATCCTGGCCACTTACATATACTTGCAAAGATTGAATTTTATTTAACCCTAAATTATTTACCGGGAAATTATAGGCTAACTGAAGGTTTTTCAAGCGCAGATAAGATCCATCTTCAATAAAACGGTCAGAAAAATTCACAGTTGTATTTCTGGCTATAATCGGATATTTAGCGTTGGTATTGGTGGGTGTCCATGAGTCCGCTAAAACCTCTCTCAACATATTAAGTCCCGAAACAAAATCATAGGCATAAGTAACCGACCCCAGATTAAATACATCATTGCCATAAGTTCCCTGAAGGAAAATATTTAGTTCAAAGTTTTTGAACGACATGTTGGAATTAAGACCATAGTAAAAGTCAGGATTATAATCCCCGATATATGTTTTATCAGCGGCTGTCAGTTTTCCATCGGGCTCAATGTCCAAATATTTAATTTTACCTGTGTCATCATATCCATCTTCCACATACCCCCAGAATTGACCAATCGGGCGTCCTTCCCTTAGTATGGTAGCGTTATCCTGCAATGCAACAACACTTACACTTCCTCCCAGGATATCTTCTCCATTATAGAGTTTAACGACTTTATTCCGGTTAAGCGAAATGTTGGAATTTACATCCCATCTGAAGGTGCCGTTGAATATTTGTGCATCCAGTCCAAGTTCAAATCCTTTGTTCTGAACTTTGCCAACATTCTGAATGGTTCTTGTAAAACCCAGGGATGATGGAAGAGTAACGGTATTTAATAAGTCCCTTGTATTTTTAATATAATAATCGGCAGTCAGAGTAATGAGATTTTTCAAAACCCCTAAATCCAAACCGAAATCTATTTGTTCTGTTGTTTCCCATTTCAGATTTCCCGGAAGGTTGGTTCCAGGGGCAAATGTATTGTAAAGGGCATCGTTAAACACTGTTTTGCCTGAATTAAGCTGATTTAAGGTCACATATGGCCCAATTGCCTGACTGCCTGTTTCACCCCAGCTTGCCCGCAATTTCAGGTTCGAAATCAGGCTATTGTTTTTCAGGAATTCTTCTTCGGAAATCCTCCATGCCAATGCAGCCGATGGGAAATAACCCCATTTATTCCCTTTACTGAATTTCGAAGATCCATCGGTACGGAAACTTGTAGTGATAAAGTATTTGCCACTGTAATTGTAATTTATCCTGCCTAAATAGGACAACAATACATTTTTGGAATATCCTGATCCCGGAATACCTGGTGTAATTGCAGCGCCCAGGTCATAGGTTTCAAAAACATCGGAGAGAAAACCAACGCCACTTCCTGAAAGCGAAGTGTTTATGAAGTTCTGAAAAGTTACACCTGTTACAGCCGATATATTATGTTTATCGTTAATTGACTTTTCATAACTTATTGTATTTTCATTCAGTAAGCTGGTAAACTGACCTGTACTTACACTGGCGCTTCCATCAGAATTAATAAACTTTCGGGTAGTGTAAGAATCTGTACGGTCGTCTCTGTTTTCAATACCTCCTGATATTTTAAGGGTCAATTCT
>CAZCRJ010000471.1:1629-2996 GCA_964501015.1 uncultured Roseivirgaceae bacterium
ATTTATCAGGGCAATATTTGCTTTGATCACTGATGACTGTTCGTTCAGAAAATTCAACGGGTTGCGTACATCCGGAGCAACAAAAGGATAAACAGTTGCCAGCACCCTGTAAGTGCCATCTTCATTATAAGGAGTAAGGGTGGGCGGTGCGAATTGAGCACTTATCAGGGTATTGCCACGGGCACCCCCACCACTATCTTTCCTTTCCGTATTAAGGTGTGAAAATGTGGTTGATAAAACCGCACTGAACTTTTTACTGAACTGATGATCGAGATTGGACCGGATTGAGTATCTGTCGTAAGTACTTCCTTTAATAATTCCGTCCTGATTTAAAATGCTGCCGGATATTGAAAACCTTGTTCTCTCATCTCCTCCGTTGACATTCAGCGAAGTGGTAATTATCGGGGCGGTTTGATAAATAAAATCCTGCCAGTCAAAACCTTCACCAAATCCATTTATTTGAGCTTCAGTAAAATAGGGGGCTACTTTATCATTTACTGCCTTAATATTGTATAAAGTGGCGTATTCCCTGGCATTCATCAGATCCATCTTTCTTATCAGCGATTGAGAGCTGTAACTGGATTCAAATTCAACATTGTTCTTTCCCTTTATGCCCTTTTTGGTAGTAATCAGAACAACCCCGTTTGCGCCACGGGATCCATAAATTGCTGTTGAAGAAGCATCTTTTAGAATTTCGATACTCTCAATGTCAGCGTTATTTAAGGCGGTGGGATTATTAATGGGAAATCCATCCACAACATATAAAGGTTCATTGCTGCCCTGAATAGAGTTTGCACCTCTTATTCGGATGCTTGTTGAAGCACCCGGAGCCCCAGTGGTCTGGAATACCTGAAGTCCGGAGGACCTGCCCTGCAAAGCCTGAAAAATATTGGTGGAGGGAAACGCATTGAGTTCATCACCTTTGACCTGCGATACTGAACCGGTTAAGTCACTTTTTTTCATAGTGCCATACCCAATCGCTACAACCTCCTCAATTCCAATAGTTTCTTCGACCATTGAAATGTTTATGGTGCTTTGGTTTCCAACCGCCACTTCCTGGGTTGTCATGCCCACAAATGAGAATACGAGTGTTCCGGTTGGAGGAACATTCGTCAGGGAAAAATTACCGTTACTGCCGGTGATGGTTCCTGATGTTGTTCCTTTTATCACCACGGTGACACCCGGCAGGGGAGAACCTGACCTGTCGGTTACCGTGCCGGTAACAGCTCCCTGTTGCTGGATCCCCTGGACGGGAGCCGGCATCTCCCTGCCAGACAGTACGATCTGGCGGTCGACAATGTTGTAGGAAACCCCACCATCCGCAAACAACTGGTTGAGCAAATCCGTTATGGTCATGTCGTTAACGG
>CAZCRJ010000472.1:0-2989 GCA_964501015.1 uncultured Roseivirgaceae bacterium
CATGACGCCTGCTGATTACCTGAGCAAGAGGCATTTTCACGAAAAGCTAACCCTTTATTTTGAGGCAGCACGAAAGGCAGGTTATTTTTCATCCAAAACAGTGGTAATCCTTCCTGAATACGTGGGCACCTGGCTGGTAATAGCAGGAGAAAAGTCAGCCGTTGCCGAAGCAGAATCTATTCAGGCGGCCATGAAGCGGATAGTGTTGAGTAACCCGATAAAATTTCTGCGTTCGTGGTTATCCGATCAGGGCGAAGAGGATGTAGTGGCGGCCTCCATCTTCCGGATGAAAGCCGAAGAAATGGCAAAACAATATGCCGATGTGTTCCGGTCGTTGGCTACGGAATATCACGTAACCATCAATGCAGGTTCCATCGTGCTCCCCGATCCGGTAATCCAGTATCGGTCTGAGATTGAAGTCAAAACCGATGGTCCGTTGTATAACGTAAGCTTTATGTTTTATTCCAACGGAACCATTGATGAGAAGCTGGTGCGAAAATCGTTTCCGATCTCCAGTGAACTTCCCTTTATACAATCGTTCCCGATCGACCAGCTTCCGGTGTATACGTTACCTGTGGGGCGGACAGCCGTATTGGTGTGTGCGGATTCCTGGTATCCGGAAAGCTATGCCAGAATTGATTCCCTGAACGCTGATCTTGTCTTGGTCAACTCGTATTGTGCAGGCGATGGAACGATGGATTCGTTATGGAGAGGATATGATGGCAATTCCATGCCCCATGATGTTGACTCCACCGATATCGGAACGATTACGGAGCGTAAAGCCTGGAAGAAGTATGCCCTTCCCGGACGATTGAATAACACTACGTTTGGTGTTACCGTATTTCTTCGTGGTGAACTCTGGGATCTCGGTACAGATGGTCAGCCATTTTTTGTGAAACAGGGTGAACTTGTACCAGTTGGAGAATCTGACCGAGCCGGTATATGGAGCATTTGCTTTTAGCCTATGTGTGATACTTTCGTAGCGCTTCCACAAGTTACTGCCGACAAGAGTTTGCTCTTCTCGAAAAATTCCGATCGTGAACCGGATGAAGCACAGGCCATTGTTCATCTTCCTCGAACATGCCATTCAGATTCCACCCTGCACTGTACCTACATTACCATTCCGCAAGTAGCGGAGACGTATGAATGCATCTTGTCAAAGCCGTTTCAGATGTGGGGAGCAGAAATGGGCGTAAACGAACATGGACTGGTCATCGGTAATGAAGCTGTGTTCACTAAAGTGAAATTTGAAAAACAAAACACTGGTCTTACCGGAATGGACATGCTCCGGTTGGCGCTGGAACGATGTGCAACTGCACCTGAAGCAAGAGAATGTATAACAGGTTTATTAGAACGTTACGGACAAAATGCCATTGGCGGTTACCAAAATAAGAAATTTTATTACCATAACAGTTTCCTGATAGCGGATACACGGGAAGCGTGGGTATTGGAAACTGCAGGCAAGGAATGGGTGACAGAAAAAGTGAAGGATATCAGAAGCATATCCAACCGGCTGAGCATTGGATCGTATGCGGAGCAGCAAAGTGCGGGGGCAAAGGAATTAGCGTTGACAAAAAAATGGTGGGATGGTGAAACATCCTTTAGTTTTCAACAGGCCTATTCCGATTGGCTGTATACTACCGTAGGGCGTGCCGCCAAACGTCAGGCATGTACAACCGAATTAAGTCTTCAAAATAAAGGATCGCTAACAGTGGAACATTGTATCAGCATTCTTCAGACCCATAACCTGAAGGAGGAATCCTTTACACCATCCAAAGCCAATACAGGTTCCGTATGTATGCATGCCACCAGTTTTCTTAATCCCAGTTCCACCACAGGAAGTATGGTTGCGGTAATCCGGACGGGCGCACCGCATACAGTATGGTTAACCGGCACACCCCATCCATGTCTATCGATTTATATCCCCTTCTTCTTTGGAACTGCTAGTCCAGTACAATCACCATCCGCAACACCCGATAATTCGTTGTGGTGGAAGGCAGAGAAACTTCATCAGTGGATCAGCAAGGATTATCAAAAACGAAAGGCACTCATCAACAACGAGCGAATACATTTGCAACAGGCATTACTTGCGAAAGAAGATGAACTGGTGAAATCAGCGTTTTCCACTCAAGTACAGGAGTCTTTCACGAAAGAATGTTTGGAGCACGTGCATGCCTTTATTAATAAGTGGAATCCTTCATAATTTCATTTGTGCCTTTGCGACTTAGCGGTTTGATTTTTACTTCATGATTAATGAAATCAAAACCATAATTCAACTTTCTGATCTCTCCTACCGCTTTAATCATTTCACCTCCACTGGAAAGTAATCGAATACAAATACATCTTCTACAATACCTGTTTCCCCAACATAATCGGTAAACTTTACATGTTCTGGGTGAATGAGGTAGGCATCGCGGGCGGCTTCATCGAAAAAAGTTAGGGTATAAACATGTCTGAATTCCTTGTTCAGGTTTTCAGGACTGTTATTTATACCATAATCCAATGCCAGGATGCCGGGAATACGTTTCTTTAGTGATGTAAATTCAAGGGTAAACTCGTGAATCTGAATGTCGGTTGTTGCCGGTTTGAATTTTAGGATCACCAGGTGTTTGAGTCCGTGTGGTTTTGTTTGGATACACGCTACTAGCAGGATAATACACCCGGTAATAGCAAGGCGAGAATAAATTTTATACATGGATTTTATTGGTTTTATGTTGAACAGGTAATATGGGCATAACTTCATCAAGAACAAGATAATTAAATACCATGGAAGGTATACAAATATCAGTAACGGAGACAAATACTGTTTGTGCTACAAGAATAATCCCCATAACATTGGCGGCAGCCGTATAGTCATCCTGAAAAAATAATAGCATTGCAGTAATCCATACCGAAGCAATGAAACAGGCAAACCGTTTCTGTGGCCCGCTGCGCGGTATGGGAGTTTTCGTGAGCAGATGCCGGAAAAGACCATTATATACATAGTCGA
>CAZCRJ010000473.1:0-2977 GCA_964501015.1 uncultured Roseivirgaceae bacterium
GCAGCTCCCGGAATGAGTAAGGAAGATTTCAATATTGATCTTAATGACGATGTATTGGTCATTAGTGGCGAGCGAAAATTCAAGCAGGAAAAGAACGAAAGCAACATTCATTCTATCGAGACACCATATGGAACTTTCAGCCGTTCGTTCTCGTTACCTGAAAATGTTGACACAGCTAAAATTGGTGCAACCTATGTAAACGGAATATTGGAAGTTACACTACCGAAGGATGAAAAGAAATTGGTGAAAACTACTATTAAAGTGAACTAAGAAAGTGGGTTAGGTTTAGGTGAAGGCCTCGTTTGGGTAATCCAGACGGGGCTTTTTTTTGATACTGTATGGATTGATAAATATTTCCATTTCACTGAAATCAGGTGCTTTCGAAAGCCTGATGCCAATTCTTTGTAATCGATTAACACATCCTCAGGATTTTACGTTACCTTTCTATATCGTTTATCAAGGGAGGGATTATGAAGCGCACCATCACACTTTTTTTGATATTTTTATTCATCACCATTGCCGGGGGAATCGTTGGCTCCATAATCACCTATCGCTTCCTTAATTTTTCACTGACACCCTATTCATCCATTGATGAACGGCAAAAGATGATGTTGACCAATTACAGCACTGACACCAGTTATCGGGTTCCGAAGGAAATGGATTTTCTCTCCACGTCAAAAAAAATTGTAAGTGGAGTAGTTCACATTCGCACATCCTTTGGCCCGGGAAAATTCAGCCTGAATCCACTGGAGATGTATTATAAAGAACCTGCGCGCGCATCAGGTTCAGGTGTAATTATTTCAGATGATGGGTACATAGTTACCAATAATCATGTTATTGAAGATGCCAGCAATATTGAAGTCGTGCTGAATAATAACCAACGCTATTATGCCAAGGTAATGGGTACCGATCCAAGCACTGATCTGGCGCTCCTAAAAATTAAAGCACGTGATCTTCCCTTTGTGAAATACGGTAACTCCGATAACATTAACACCGGTGAATGGGTTTTGGCAATCGGAAATCCATTTGAGTTGAATTCTACCGTTACAGCAGGGATAGTAAGCGCAAAAGCAAGAAATATTGGTATCGCTACGTCTACAGGAAGTTATTCAGGTTATTCTTTTGCTATTCCGGTGAGTTTAGTTCGGAAAGTAATGGATGATTTACTTGAGTATGGACAGGTACAGCGGGGTATGTTGGGTGTTCAAATTTCAGATGTAGATGCCTATGTAGCAGAACGCTTTTCATTGCCTGTTAACCGGGGCGTATTGATTACACGCGTTAACCGCGGAAGCGCTGCCGAAGAATCAGGAATCCGCCAGGGCGATGTGATTACGGCAATAGATGAAAGAGAGGTTAATTCAATGTCAGAACTCCAGGAATGGGTAGCACGCAACCGGCCAGGGAAGGAAATCATGGTAACGTTTATCCGAGGAGTAGAGAAATTGCAGGTGAAATCCCGTTTGAAAAATGAAAGAGGCAGGGAAGATCTAACGGAAAGGAAGATTGTAAGCGAGTGGAATGGCGCTACGTTTGAAGATGTGCAGTATGGCGAATTGTTACGCCTTAAGCTGGACGGTGGTGTACTGCTAAAATCCCTGGAAAAAGGGAATTGGAAAGATGCCGGTTTAAAAGAAGGATTTATAATTGTCTATCTCGATAAAGTACCTGTCGATAACCTTGCCGACCTTAACCGAATAATGGAATATAAACGAGGTGGGGTGCTGGTGGAGGGTGTGTACCTTACCGGTGATAAAGCTGTGTATGGTCTTGATTGGTAACGTGTGCGTATCACTCCTTGATTCGCCTTGGTTTTCGACCCGTGTGTTCCATCACCGCCCTAAGTTCCCCATAACCGTACGATCCATTAAGTTTTTCATATAACCAGGTTGCACTGAATTCATCAGGCATTTCATTAAGGGCCTCAGTAATCTTTTTTACGCTGTCTTCTGACATAAAATCGAAGATACTTATCTTCCCTTCCCCTACTGCTTTTGCAAGATGTGATTCGATAGTTCCTACAGCCAGGCCCCTTTCTTTGGCTATTTGTGGAATACTCATTCCTGCTTTCAAATAATCAAGGGTGATGTCATAGGTACTTCGGCTGTCTGCAGGTTTTTTTGATTGTCTTTTTGATTTTCGTTTTTTCTTTTCTGGAGTAACATTCATTACTTCCTTATGAATCTCTTCTAATACGGCAATGCGCTCTTCCGCAAGAGATGCTTTTTGCAGGGAAAAATCAGGTGATTCGTTTCCGTAAAGGATAGCCGTTGCAAGTGCACAAACCTTATCGACTTCTTCCAGTTTTTTGGAAAGTAGCTGATCCATTTCTATCAGGTGATTGACATAGGTTTTCACTCGTTTACGCTGCCGCATTTCAGCAAGGTGCCGCAATAACACTTTAAGGTTTTGTTGAATGAAGTTCTTGTAATAATGACTGCCTTGTTTAAGGCGTTCCAGCACGAGAGGTATCGTATTGGAATGAATAAGCATGTCTAACTGCCGGTTAAATTTTTGCGTATTTTCTATTTCTGCCATGAAGGCATCAGTGAGCTGAGCCAGAACAGGTTTCATTGATTTTTCATCCAATGCTGTATTTTCTGATTCTCCACGCTGAATAAACGTTAGCT
The DNA here is from genome assembly GCA_964501015.1 of uncultured Roseivirgaceae bacterium. Taxonomy (GTDB): domain Bacteria; phylum Bacteroidota; class Bacteroidia; order Cytophagales; family Cyclobacteriaceae; genus UBA2336. The sequence continues at coordinate 2,631 of CAZCRJ010000473.1, forward strand.
CTTTAACCAAACCTTCAAAGTTGAAAGTTTTGGTAAACAACTCCCTGATGAAATTCTTTTGACGTATTCGTAATTCTTCAGCCAGTGCATCGGGGCGATTATACTGCTCTGTAAAGTCAACAATATTTTTATCGGTGCCGATAACTCCGGGATTAATTTTTGTCCGTAACACCAGGCCATCTATAGACCGCAGCCGTGACAGGGCAACATATACCTGGCCATCAGCAAAGGCCTGGCCCACATCAATAATAGCTTTTTCGAAGGTGAGTCCCTGGCTTTTGTGAATGGTGATAGCCCAGGCAAGTTTTATTGGATATTGTTCAAACGTACCCACGATGTCTTCATCC
>CAZCRJ010000474.1:0-2972 GCA_964501015.1 uncultured Roseivirgaceae bacterium
ATTTCTTCAATGGGTGGTGGCTGGAAATTTATTGAAGAGGAAATCTTTGAAGCCAGCAAGAAGGCCGAAAATGAAAAAAAGAAAATCAGCTGACATGCAATTAAAAAATGAATAGAACTTCTGACACATTAATCCTAGGCGTTGGCAATTACCTAATGGGTGATGAGGGCTTGGGCGTTCACCTTGCGCAACAATTACAAGAAGAAGTGCCGTCAGGGTTAGCCGATGTGCTGGATGGTGGCACGGCAGGGTTTCAGTTGATGGAATACATTGAATCGTATCCGCGGGTTATCCTTATTGATGCAACCTTAGACGGTAAGCCTGCGGGTACGATTCAACTAATTCGTCCGAAGTTTTCATCCGATTTTCCGAAAGCTATGAGCACACACGAGATCGGTTTAAAAGATTTGGTGGAGTCGCTTAACCTGCTTGATCGCCTTCCGGATGTATACTTATTTGTCGTTTCGGTTGAAACGATTCAGCCCCTTTCGGTTGAACTTTCACCAGCAGTAAGCGCTGTTTTACCTGATTTGAAAAGGAAAGTTCTTGATCTTTGCAAACAACGTGTTGTTACAGAAAATAAACAGGTATCACCGGAAAAAATCGATGATACCTGTTTGCCCTTATTTTTCTAAATGCAGCACTCTTACTGCGCTATCGGGTGTAGTCTGATTTATTATTGTGGATCGCCATCCTGAATACCCAACGTATACTCACTTCTGACCGGCTCTACTGTTTGCAGGTATTTATAAAGTGCGATAAGTTCCATATCACTCATCCGGCTGAAGGGCCCCCAGGGCATAGGCGTGCCCGGAATTGCCCTGCCATCCCGAAAGCGTTTGATAAAATCTTGTTGAGTCCAATCGGCAATTCGACCGGTTTCAGGATCAGGAGTAATATTGGGCGTCATCACATGTTTGCCCTTCACAATATTGCCGTTCTCATCTATAATTTCAAACTTATTGAGGCCGGAGAATTCTGGTCCGGTGTACGCTCCGGTCATCATATCGCGTGGTGTATGACAACCTCCGCAGTTGGCGATGCTGTTGGCGATGTAAGCTCCGTAGGCCGCTGTTGAATCAAGTTTGGGTGCAGGGGGAACATCACCATCGCCCATGGGCTTTATAAGAAATGCAAAAACTGCTTTGCCTATAAAATTCAGTTCATGTTTTGGTCTGGGATTGTGAATCGGTTCCTGTGAACGAAGAAAAGAGATGATAGCTTTGAGATCATCATCGCTCATATCATAAAAAGGCATCATGTCTATAATTGCCCTTCCATCACGGGCAACACCATACCGAAGCGCACGAGCAATTTCTCCATCTGTTAATTTACCAATGCCCGTTTCCATATCAGGAGTAATGTTAGGCGCATACAGTGTTCCGATAGGCAACTTAAAATCAAATCCACCTTTAAGCGGAGCCTCTTCACCGCGATCAACACGTTGAAATTCCGACATTGGAGCGTGACAAAAGGAACAATGGGCTGGACCGTACACCAGGTATTTTCCGCGTGCTATCATTGCGGAATCAGTACTGGCCTGGATGTCCGGATACGGGGCATCGAAGGTACGATCATAGCGAAGGTTAACGGTGATTATTAAAATCACCACGACTGTCACCAGTAACAAAACGATACCGAGCAGAATTTTTTTGAGCATGGCTATAGGAGGTTAGGCTTAATGATTATGTTTAAACATTATTCTGATGGCGGTGTAAACCGCTCCACAATATTTTCAATTGGCTTAACTGTTTGCAAATAGGCGAAGATCGCTTTCAGATCATCTTCCTCCATGTGCGCATACATTATCCAGGGCATAATCGTATTGAATTCTCCGGGTGCAACTGAAGCTGCAACATATGCCGAGTCGGCATACATTTTAAAACGCTGCACAAACATGTCTTCTGTCCATGCGCCTAACCCGGTTTTGTGGGGGGTGATATTCATTGTGCGTAGTACTGAACCGTCAGGAAATGCAAACTCACGCCCACCTGCAAAAGCAAGCTCTTTGATGATTTGACCATCTTTAACATCCGTGTGGCATTCAATACATCCTGAAGCATTGGTCATATAGGCACCATACGCAATCCAGTCTGATTTATCCGGCCGCGTTTGTGGCTGGGCTTTCTGGGGAATTGTCTTTACTATCAGATTGAACGGAAAGTCTGGCTTTGATTCAGGAATATCTTTTTCTATTGACTCCAGTGAGCGGATATACGCAATAACACTATAGATATCTTCCGGGTCCATCTTTCCATAGTACAGGTATGGCATAATGGGAAACATCGCTTTGCCGTCCTTATTCACACCTGTGGTAATTACCCGGTAAAGTTCACCATCCGTATAACGCCCAATACCATAAGGGGTAATGTTCTTCGCATAAAAAACTCCCGGAAATCCATCCTTCTGGTTGAACTCATCTCCTCCCGCGCCCAGGGTTCCATCTTTGGGAGGGCCTGTAAATTTAGTCCAGTCGCGCTCTGCATGGCAGTCCATACACAGCATTACAGCGTTCGCCAGGTAGTGTCCGCGCTCAATGCGTTCCTGTGTATAATCAATCTTGAGGTCCTCAGCAGGACCCACATTGGGCATAGCTGCGCTCACATAGCTAAGTATGGCCACCACGGCCAGAATTAGAAACACAACGAGATAGATACCAAATTTCAGAAATTTGTTCATGATTGTGGGGGGTTTGATTTGAATTGGATAGCCGAAGTTAAACAAATCATCAAAAAAAGCCACAAAAAAATGATAACCCCTTCAGAGGCTAGACTGCCCGGAATTCATGCTTTATACCTTACGTGGCGGAAGTTCAAAAGCTTTTGCTTCATGCTCCAAATGACCTTTGTGAGAACCATCACAGAAGGGCTTGTTCTTAGACATGCCACAACGACACAGCGAAACAAGTGTTCTGCCCTGAAGGCCATAGGCATTGCCCTGCATATCTAGGATTTCAAAATCGCCTTCTACTT
>CAZCRJ010000475.1:0-2967 GCA_964501015.1 uncultured Roseivirgaceae bacterium
TTTCATCATTGATACTGACACCAGCGTAGAGCCATCATAGATTGATTTACCCTTGTAGCGATCCTGAATATCCTTTGAGTCGATCCGTGCTCCTAAACCAGGCGTCTCTCCCTTGTGCTGAAAACTTACGCCTTGAATGGTATTCAGATCCTTTTGAAGGGCAACAAAGCCCCAGATGTTATCCCACAATCCAAATCCAAATACTGGAAGTACAATAAAATCAATTTCACCGGACTCATTTCTGAATTCATATACTGGTAACAATCGCTTATCTGCCGGTTTTTTATACTCCGCCAATACTACAACATCGGTGGTTTTCATTCCTTCCACAACATTCCCACTGGCATCTATAACAAATGACTTCACTTTCTTTTCATAAAGATCTTCAATATCAGATCCTTTCGGTAATTCAATAACAGTGGCCAGAATATTTTTTTTCTGTTCAAGCGCGATATTCGCCTGCTGTTTGTCCTTTAAACCTTCTGACGCCAACGCGAGCAAGCCTCCACACACGGTTGTGAGGATCGCTGCGTACATAACGATGTATAAGTTAGATTGTCGCACGTTTTAATCTCCGTTTTTTATTTGCGTTAACTACTATAAAATCAATCAATGGCGCGATCACATTCATGAAAAGAATCGCCAGCATAATTCCCTCCGGGTAAGCAGGATTAAACACCCTGATTAACACGGTGAGCATACCAATCAACAAACCATAAAACCATTTACCGGATTCAGTTTGCGTAGCGGTTACCGGATCGGTAGCCATGAATACAGCACCAAATGCCAGTCCACCTATTACCAAATGGTAGTGTGCCGGCATCGCCATAAACTCATTTCCACCAAGCAGATTAAGAACTAATCCCATACCATATGCTCCTGCAAAAACACTGAAAATTATTTTCCAGCTTCCTACACCAGTAGCGATAAGGATGGCTGCTCCGATAAGGCACATCAGCGTTGATGTCTCACCAATGGAGCCTGGTATAAAGCCAAAAAACATATTGGAGAAACTATAGATGTTATTTGCCCATTCGCTTCCAAAACTATTGAGTGCCTGTACTACACTCTGTCCATCTGTTGACGCTTGTGCTGCAACCGCCAATGGAGTGGCGCCCGAATACCCGGCAACCGTTTTGGCCCCTTCCGGAAGGTAGGTCCATACTTCGCCTGAAATCTGTAGCGGATACGCGAAATACAAAAAAGCTCTTGCCGTTAGCGCCACATTTAAAATATTCATGCCTGTTCCGCCAAAGGCTTCTTTTGCAATGATTACTGCAAAAATACTGGCAACGGCTACCTGCCAGAGTGGAATATCGGGAGGCATTACTAAAGGAATCAACATTCCCGTAACCAGATACCCTTCGTTTAAGGGGTGCTTTCGAGCCACCACAAAAACTACTTCAATCAGACCTCCGGCAATGTAGGCAACAAGAACAATCGGGATAACTTTAATAAGTCCGGTGATGATAATATCAGATGCTGATGCCACCTGGCCCAACGCCTGGAAATGCTGCTGCCCCGCATTCCATATACCAAACAGAAGGCATGGAACCAAAGCAATCACTACCGTCATCATGAAGCGCTTCAAGTCTACTGCATCACGCACTTGGGCACCTTTTGCAGGTGTTACCGTATTGGGAGAATAATTAAAGGTATCAAAGGCTTCAAAGAGGTAAAAGTATTTTTCATACTTACCCCCTTTTTCGAAGTTGTGCTTTGCCTTATCTAATGTATCGCGTAAAAACTTCATATTAGCTGTTATGAATTAAATCAATACCTTCCCGTAAAATCGCTTGAACATTATGTTTGGATACATCTATGAACTCACACAATGCAAGATCTTCTTCTATAACTTCGTAGATGCCCAACGCTTCCATTTCATCATAGTCTTCAGCGATTATGGACTTTAACAAATAAGTAGGTAAAACGTCCATCGGGGTAACGTCTTCAAAAACACCCGTCTGCACAAATGCTCTTGGTTCTCCCCGGTTATTACTATCTAATATGAATTCACGCTTTGGTGAAAGGAAGGAAAGGAGGCCAAAGGCTCGGTGAAAACTTAGCTTTGCTGAGGTTGGTTTTAACCATCCCAGAAATTCGTAGTAATCTCCCTCAGGGATAACACTTACCAAGTGATCGTAAAAGCCAATATACCCATCCTTTTCAATTCTAGTTCCTGTTAACACATTACCTGAAACAACCCTGATATGATCTTGTTTGAGATTATCCGACAAAAACTTCTTTACTGAAGCACCGGTATAGGTTTTGTAATATTGAGGATGCTTAACTTCAGAACCAGCAATGGCTACAATTTTGGAAGCATCATATACTCCCTGTAAGAAAAGTTTTCCGATTTGGATAACACCGTATGGATTGATCGTCCAGACAACATCGCCTTTATTTATTGGGTCAAGATGGTGAATCTGAACACCTACGCATCCTGACGGGTGCGGCCCAGAGAATTTGTTTAACTCAACACCTTTTACCTGGGAGAATACAGGCGAAATCTCACGTTCGGAATGAACATTTACATGGATATGGCCTGAGGTAAATTTCTTTAATACTTCCAAGCCAATCTGAAAGGAATTTTCCTGTCCTTTAAACAACAGCCCATAATCAGGCGCTAGAGGGCTGGAATCAAAACCTGAAATAAATATTGCTTTTGGTTTTTCATTGGGGTCGGCCACAATACCGAAAGGGCGTTGTATCAGGTTTACCCAAACACCACTTGCCAACATTTGCTGTTGTGCCTTTTCACGTGTTATGCCAGAAATTTCAGAAACTGTATACTTGTCGAACTGCAAGTACTCTACAGTTTTATCGGCCAGGATTTTTACTTCCAACAACTTGCGTTTATCGCCACGCTTTACTTCAACAATTTCTCCGCTTACAGGCGCGGTAAACTTTATCTCCTCGTGTTTCTTATCATGAAACAACGCTGATCCAGCTTTTACAATATCGCCC
>CAZCRJ010000476.1:0-2962 GCA_964501015.1 uncultured Roseivirgaceae bacterium
GACGCGGATATTCTTCAATTAATGCAGCGATATGATCATTCAAAAATTGCGACAGATCTAAACAATCCAATGGCTTTGCCCAATAAGAAAACATTACAGGTATAGTACACACTACCTGTACTTGCGTATTGAATTGGGCGTACTCTTCAATCCGCAAGGTTGGATTCCAGGAGTTTTCTTGAATTTCCCTGAAAAACTGATTACCCCGCATCATTTTAGCATAACCTTTTTTGTGATGCTGGAGATAAATGAAGTCTCCATACCCGAATTTCTCGCTCCAGTTGGGGAGTTTCAGGGGAATAATGTGGGTATGGGTGTCGATCTTAAGCACAGTCAGATATTAAAATCCTGCAATATCGAGGATTTTCAAGAGAGTTCAAGATAGTTTAATGACTATAAAAATTGACTTATCTGAGTGGCGATTATAGAATTTAAGCAGGGATAAATGAATATTTTATAGAGTGGAACTGGTAAGGATTATTCTACACTAATGATGAATGTAATGCAGAACACTAAACCGATTTCAATTCTTTTTTCAAGCGATACTGTCTCACCAGTAAGCCAGCCAGCACGTACAGTGCAATACTCAGCAATCCGGCAACCGGATGGATAAGTAACTCCTTTGATGGATCAATTTGAAAATTGGAATCCAGGATCATTGGATTTACAAATGCATCTTCAACCATGTGCATCAGTACTGCCGGCCAGATTGATTTTGTGATCAACCACAGTTCAACGAATATCACGCTCCAGGCAATCATGGTAACAATAGTGAGTGGAATAAATAGTGCAGGTTTTAGCGATGTGAAGCTGCTGATAATTTCACTATCCAGAAAGTAAAGATAATAGGGGATGTGCCAGAAACCCCAGATAATTCCAACCAATAGGTAAAGCTGCCAATCTTTTGCCTTAAGAAGTATTAGTTTTGGCGTGAGATACCCGCGCCAGACAAATTCTTCTGGAATATTTTTGATAAAATTAGGGAGTAATGCAGCGGTAAAGGCAACAAAGAATAGGGAATAGTTGAATTGGTTCATGGTAATCCACCCAAGGGCACTCCCTGTCCATGAACAAATCATGGTGATTAGCGGAAAGATGATTAATGCAACTGCATACCAGGTTAGATTCCCTTTGAGAAGAGGTTTTAGTCCAATGTCTTTCCATCCATCTCCTGCAAATGAACGAAGAATAATCATGGCGAAAAGTGGACTGACCAACCATATCAACATGCCTAAACTTTCTTCAGAGACCTGATGTGTGAAATGATTTACAACCTGTCCGATCCAGCCACTGGTAAGGACTACGAGTGTAAAAATGATAACATTTCTACGTGTGGGCGAATGTTTTTCCATCGATTAGATGTACGTGAAAAATCCTGGCAGGTTTCGCATTACAATATTCCAGGAAAGGGAACAGGAGTAAACTTAACTTTCGTCATCCCATGAAATGCTTTCGTTTAATGTTTTTTCATCATAGCGCAATCCGTATTGATCAAGGACTTCCTGAGGAACTCCATCCCAACGGTTAGGTGAATTTCCAGCATATCCAAGATCTTTTAATCCAATTTCGCTCGTAAAGAATCCAGTGGCAGTAAGATCCCGCAGCAGGTTAAAGAACGTAACGCCTTGTTTCATTTCCGGTTTTGCCTGCGATGGGTATGCGATCTCATCTACAAGGGATAATTGATCTTGTGAAGTACATGCAATAAACGTGGCGTTATATTTTTTCAGACAATGGATGTCTATCCACTTTAGGCCACCACGTAATGGAAGTTGATGACGAGGCATATCCTTTACAATAAACTCGATGAAGTTGTGTACTCCGGCATCTGTCGCACTTCCACTGTTCTCATCTTTAGGGATAATAATGTCGATCAATACTTTGATGGTGTTCATTTCGTGCTCGTCAAAAAATTTCTGAGCCATTAGTTTTTCATCCCGTTCCAGTTCGAAGGGATGACGGTCAATGCCTGAAGTTCTTGGCGCAGCAGGGATGCCGGTTTTATGTTTAGTGTCGCATGATTGAAACACTACACCAGAAGCCAGGGCAGTAAGTGCGATGGCTTTTAAGGAATCTCTACGTTTCATAAGTTCTGTTGCTTAAACTGTTCAATTATATAATCGGATGCCCGCCACGACAGTGCCAGTATCGTCCAGGTAGGATTTTTATCAGCTTGGGAAACGAAAGGTCCGCCATCGACCACAAACAAGTTCTCACAATCATGTGCCTGGTTGAATTTGTTTACAGCCGATTTTTTAGGATCGTCACCCATACGCACAGTACCTACTTCATGAATAATTCGCCCTGGTGTTTCCAGTCCATAATTCTTATCCGCTCCGGCCTGTCCCCATGTAATCACAGCACCCATGTTGTGCATGATTTCCTGGAACGTTTCCTGCATGTGTCTGGCCTGTTGGATTTCGTAATCACTCCATTGATAGTTAAAGCGGAGTACGGGAATACCATATTTATCAACGGTACCATTCGGATCGATTTCACAATAGTTCGTTTCACGGGCTATTGCTTCCCCACGGCCAGCCATACCAACGGATGCGCCCCAGTAATACCGGTAGTCATCTTTTAATGCTGCACCATATCCGCCTCCTGTTTTTTGATTTCCGTTCCGGTCGGGGAATTTTCCATTCAGGCCCTGTATGCCGAAACCAAAACCATAGCCGGGCATGCCCATGCCTCCCCAGTATTCAATATGATAGCCACGCGGGAAATTTAATTTTTGATTATCAAGCCACCAGGGAGAGTACACGTGCAATCCGCCAACACCATCTTCATTGTAACGTTTACGGCCGAACAACTTAGGCAATACCCCACCAATAGCAGAACCGGTAGAATCGTGCAGGTATTTACCTACTACATTACTCGAGTTGGCAAGTCCGTTGGGATGGGTAGATGATTTTGAATTTAAGAGCAGTCTTGCCGATTCACACGCACTGGCGGCCAATAC
>CAZCRJ010000477.1:0-2961 GCA_964501015.1 uncultured Roseivirgaceae bacterium
GGCGTGCCGGCAGGATTGTTATAAGGTCCCTGTGCATTGGGATCATGGGCAAAATAATAGATTCTGTATTTATCACCATGATTTTCCTCTGTGAAATTCAGGACTTTTTCAAATGCCGTAAGAGATGGGGTGATATTGAAATTATCATTGGCCCACAAAGGACTCGGTGTGCCGCCGGTCCCTGCAGGGCCATAGGTGGCACCGGCATCATCAACATGGTAGAAATAGTATCTGTGAGTAGTAGATCCTACAACTACATCACGGTAACCCCTTACAACATCTAATGGGGTAACAGCAGCTACATCCCAATGTGTTGGTACTGGTTCCTTTACTACTGCATAGAAAACAACACCGTTTTCATCGGTAGTAACACGCAGGTCAAAGTTGGTACATAAGATATTGTTTACAGAAGCAGTGATCGCAGGTGGTGTATAATCCCCTGTGTCAAAAGTCCAAGAATTGGCTTCAACAACGCGAAGATCACCCTTGTCCTGAATTTTGTCGCCAAGAAGATCTACTTTCAGTTGTTTCTTTTCGGGCAATGTACCAGGCTCAATTAAGATTGAAGTAGTACCACCAGCAACACTGATCAGTTTAACTGTATAGCTTACATTAGACCCATCAATTGAGAGCTTAATAAACTGGCTGACAGTTGAATTAGTAATGGCAGTATTTGGTTTAATTTCCAAATTACCGTTACTGATTTCCACAACGATGTCATCGTTTGACCATAATGCGCCAGTGCGTGTAGTCCCGGGCAGCGTGCTTGTATTGGCAACTGCTCTAGCTGTAGTTGGTATTTCGTCAGTCAACCTGGTTGAGAACCAATATTTGGTACTGCTGACATTATAGGGATCAAACGGACTTCCATTGATTCCGGCAAATTCATTGCCACCCTTGTCAACAAGCAATCCGGCAGCAAAACGCAGGTATATGTCACGATCAACCGGCCATACGTTATTGCCGATGGCAGCATGTTTTAGCTGAAGCTCAGCACCGTTATCCGGTTCGCCCTTCAACCAAATCTCTACCTTGTCAAATTCAATAGCTTCAACAATACTGGCCGCTTTCAATTCCAGGGAATTGTAAACAACCATTTCATTGTTATAAAGAATTACATGCTTAGGCTTTTCATATATTACGTCGCCCCCAAATTCATCATTCGGGTCTAATCCAGCCTTGGCAGCCGTATAAAATGCAATATTGCCAATTTTCATCGGATCTGCACCTGGAGCCCACCATACCGGTTCACTGAAACAAACAGCAATTGGGTCCTGGGTAAGGCTAACATTGAATAACCCATTTACATTGTTGGCGTCATCACATGTAACCATTTGCGGAGGAGTTACATCTTTCACTGTAAAGTTCCATTGCATGGGAACTACGCCTCCAAACCACGTACCATCAGCAAAACGAATAGCATCGTTTTCGATAGTAATGTGGTATGTACTATCCTCTAACAAAGAGGAATTAAAAGTAATGTGAACCTCTCTGGGTCCAGCTTTTGTGACTTTACCTCCACCACCGTTGGTTCCGAGCAGAATAGGGTCGACTTGCCATATACCCTGACTGGCATAGCCAGATAAGGCAATAACACCCTGCGCTCCGAAGTACGCGGTTTCATGTAAGTCTTTTGTAAACTTCAACACAAACACATTATCCGTTCCCGGTAGTGCCTGAGTCGTTGATCCGTCTTCCGGCCATAGCAATGTTACTCCGGTAGGCAGTGGGTCCGCTACTGGCGGCCCTGCGGCATACACGTGAAACATCACACTGACAAGAAAGACCATCATTAAGAGTCTTGTAAAAAACTTTCTCATAGCATGAAAAATTTAAATTGAACTTAATTGATTGATTGATTTTAAGTTATAATTTCTTATAAATCGTTCCTTCATAAGGCATCATTAGTTATACTAAAAGTACAAACGTATGAAAATTATCTGCAATGTACAAAACAATTGCAATATAAAAATCGAGAATTTACCCGTCTTTACAGGTGTGAGCCACATATTTTCCAACAATTTCGTTTTTCTAGGTCGTAAAATATTTACATGTTGTTAATTTCTTTCAGAAACCCTCCCACCGCAATGGCCAGGTTTATATAAAAAACTTGAGCCAAATATACGGTTTTTTAAAGAACTGCGTTCAATGAATAAGAATTTTGCCATTTTTTTTAAAAAGGATGATGATGATGAAACAATATGAATTTCGCAAGGTGGCAGTAACAGTGTCATTGCTAATATTAATGGGCCTGAGCGCCTGCCGTACCTGCAATTGCCCTGCCTACTCAAGGGATGAACCCGTAAGACCGGCACGGCAAACAAATTGCCTTGCAGATATTGATCTAAGAGCTGAGGGAAATAATTCATCTCAATAAAATTTGTTTTTTGTCCTATACCATTATATATATCCCTAAATAAAGAAATACCCTACCATGCCCTCAAATATTTATTGTAAAAAATCGGGATACAGCGCAATTCTGCGTTGGGGGTTAAAAAAATCTTAAGCTTAAAAGGGTTCATCCCAAAAGTATATCATTGACTTTGACGGTCTTAATTATTATTGGTTACTTTGTATGATGTATAAACTTTTTTGCGCTTAAAACCGTAATTAGTAAAATAATAACTAAAAAATTTCAACTATGTCGAAAATTAAAATTGGTATCAACGGATTCGGACGTATCGGAAGGTTGGTTTTCCGGGTAGCCGTAGCTAAAGAAAACATCGAAGTGGTAGGTATTAATGACCTGCTGGATGTGGATTACATTGCCTATATGCTCAAATATGACTCAACTCACGGACTTTTCAAAGGCGACGTGGCTGTTGAAGATGGCATGCTGGTAGTAAATGGCAAAAAAATCAGAGTTACCTCAGTCGCCAATCCTGCTGAACTGAAATGGGACGAAGTGGGCGCAGAATACGTGGTTGAAGCCACCGGTTTGTTCCTCGACAAAGCCAAAAC
>CAZCRJ010000478.1:0-2955 GCA_964501015.1 uncultured Roseivirgaceae bacterium
TTTTGCAGTCTGAATGAGGTATTTCTCCAATGATTCTCATAACGATTAGGATAAAATTCTGTTTTTAAAATAGCAAGTGTCTCTTTTACCGGTGCAAAAGACTAAAATTCATGCTAAAACGTTAATGAGTTTGAATTTTTTCGATCACGGTTAGGGTTTTATATTGTATCTTGATTAGCAACGCATGGGTGGATTCAAAACGGGTAAGCTTTTTAAGGGTTGGGCAATAGCCATTCTCACCCTGTTCTTCAGCTATTTTCTTGCAAGTGAAGCAAACGCAACACACTTACGAGCAGGGCAGATTGTGGCCACCCGTGTTAGTTGCACCGGTTTAACCTTCCGGATAACCATTACGGTGTATACCAATACTGGATCTCCTGTAAAATTTGGTGGGGAAATGGATTTCCTTGATTTCGGAGACGGAAGTGATCCTGATGGGGACGGACGCCCCGGTATATTGGTACCAGAAACCGCCAACACAAATGATCCTTCTCTTGGCCCCGGTGTAGCAGTAGCATCCTTTACAATAGAGCATACTTACCCCGGACCAGGCCGTTATACCATAAGTTATATAGAGCCTAACCGAAATGGTGGAGTGTTGAATATGGACAATTCCATTTCCACAACATTTTACCTGGAGACGCAAATCAATATCGATCCTTTTTTTGGATGCAATAATACACCTCAATTGCTGATACCACCGATAGACAGGGGTTGCGTTGGCGTTGCGTTCTACCATAATCCGGGTGCCTTTGATCCGGATGGCGACAGTTTATCCTTCGAATTTGTTGTGCCGTTACGCGATAAGAATCAAACCGTCACCAATTATCGCGACCCGAACAATCAATCGTTTTATTCCAATTTCGCACAAGGTAATGAAGCTGGTGACGGACCGCCAACATTTACCATTAATCCAACAGATGGAACCATTATATGGGATGCTCCCGGCAGACAAGGAGAATATAATATAGCATTCATTGTTGTAGAGTGGAGGAAAATAAATGGGGTTTGGTATCGCCTTGGTTTTGTTCGCAGGGATATGCAAATCATTGTGGAAGATTGCAATAATGAACGTCCCGATTTGATCGTGCCAGAAGATGTATGCGTTGAGGCGGGCACAACTATCAATGCAACCATCTTCGGACTTGACCCAGATAACGATGATGTGAAGATTGAAGCATTTTCGGAGATCTTTAACTTTCCTGTTACGGAATCACCCGCTACCTATTCGCCTGTTCCCGGAGTAAATGATTGGCAGTCGTCAACTCCTCCGGCCGAATTGCAATTTTCATGGAGCACAAAATGTTTTCATGTAAAAAATCTCCCCTACCTGGTGGTTTTTAAAATTACGGATAACCCCCCAACAGGGCCAAAATTGGTGACCTTTAAAACATGGCGCATAACCGTTGTTGGTCCTCCTCCGATCTGGAATAATGCTGCTGTCGATTTTAATACCAGAAGTGTTGATCTTACGTGGCAGGATTATGCATGCCGTGATCAGGCGAGTACCATGCAAATATGGAGACGGGTTGATAATGTTAACTTTACACCGGATAATTGTGAAACCGGTATGCCACGCTATTTAGGGTATACATTGGTGAATCAAGTATCCGCGTCTCAATCGCAGTATACAGACACTGGCCTTGCACCAGGAGCTGCCTATTGTTACAGGCTGGTGGCACTATTTCCGCTTCCGGGTGGAGGAGAAAGTTATGTATCGCAAGAAATATGTATTCCGCCTATTCTTGCAGATGCACCGGTAATTACGCATGTCAGCATAGAAAAAACAGCTCCTACCAATGGGGAAATTCGGGTAAGCTGGCGGTCACCATTTGAGGCAGATCCGGTACAATTTCCAAAAGAGAGCTATGGGTATGATTATATTGTAGAACGAGCGGAAGGATTTACCGGAGCGAATTACGCCCCTATTCATACCGGTACACTGGCGGGCGACACCACCATTTTGGATACAGGAATGGATTCTGAAAGTAGGATTTTTAATTACAGAGTAAAGGTAATTGCCAAGGATCAAAATGATCCATTTGATCAGTCTGTGCCAGCCTCTACAGTCAGGCTGGAAGTAAGCCCATCCTCTAAGCGAATTGAATTAAACTGGGCTGCCGTGGTTCCATGGTCTAATTTAATTCAGGATTTTCCAGAACATTTAATCTACCGCGGTCCCGAGAATGCCACAGAGAATGACCTTTCACTCATCGCCACAGTAAATGTTTTTGATAGTGGATTCTTTTATGCAGATGAAGGTCAGCATAACGGCATTGAATTAGATGATAATACGGTCTATTGTTATCGTGTACTGACACGCGGTGGATATGGGAACCCTGCTATTGCTATTCCACAGGAAAACTTCTCGCAGATAATTTGTGCACAACCGAAAGATGTTGACCCACCGTGTAATCCAGTAGTGGTTGTGGAGAGTTTTGATTGTGAAGACTACCGTTTCCAGGAATCGTGTAACGCTAATACCTTTAGTAATACGGTGCGTTGGAACAGGCCTACAGATGCCAATTGTTTATCGGATACACGCAGCTACAATATTTATTTCGCATCAACACAAGGGGGGGCTTTTGAATTACTCGCCACGAATGTGCGGGATACCTTTTACATCGATGATAATCTGTTATCGTTTGCCAGGTGTTATAAGATTACTGCGGTAGATCGCTCCGGAAACGAAAGTGATTTTAGTGAGGAAGTGTGTTTTGAAAATTGTCCGTATTATGAACTTCCCAATGTGTTCACGCCAAATGGTGATGGGTGCAACGACAGATTTCAGGCGTGGGGGT
This sequence comes from uncultured Roseivirgaceae bacterium, assembly GCA_964501015.1. GTDB lineage: Bacteria > Bacteroidota > Bacteroidia > Cytophagales > Cyclobacteriaceae > UBA2336. Next base: position 2,802 of record CAZCRJ010000478.1, read on the forward strand.
ATATAGAGACAGTCGGGGAAGAAGGATCAGAAATGAATCCAATTTGCCCCACTCCGGATCCAAATTCAGAAACATACCGCTCGAAATGTGCTCGCTTTGTTGAGCGGGTAGAGTTTAGAGTATATAATAGGTGGGGCGCAGAAGTATACACGTA
>CAZCRJ010000479.1:0-2950 GCA_964501015.1 uncultured Roseivirgaceae bacterium
CCTCTTGAAGTTTTCGTTTCAGGTTTTTAATGTGGCCATAGATGATATCATAATTATCAAAGCTATCAGCAAAGTCGCCAGAGAGGTGCTCGGCAATAGCGTTTTTTGACACCACCCGGTTTTTGTTGGACACCAGGAATAATAATAGGTCATATTCCTTTCGGGTAAGTTCAACAGGCTTTTGATGTACGGTAAACGTTCGTCCGTTCAGATCAAGTTCTATTTCATGAAGGGTGATAACATTGCGGCCGCGAAATAATTTTCTTCGAATGATAGCCGATACGCGTGCGCTGAGTTCAGGAAGATGAAACGGCTTGGCGAGGTAATCATCGGCACCCAGGTTTAATCCCTTAACCCTATCATCGAGGGAGTTTTTTGCCGATATAATAATTACACCCTCCAGCTTTTGTTCCTGCTTTAGCGCTTCTAGTAATTTTAACCCGTTGCCATCGGGTAACATGATGTCCAGGATTATGCAGTCATAGTGATGCTCCAGAATTTTTTCCAATCCTTCTTCATAGGTATGGGCTGGTTCACAGATATAATTCTCGTGCTGAAGGTATTGAATAATACTATCGGAGAGGGTGCGCTCATCTTCTACCACAAGAATTTTCACGGAGTGCTGGGATCAATTGCGGATGCTGTTTTTTTGGTTAAGATATAATATTTGTACACAAAATAATTCTTGCCCACTTTCTTTTTCTGCTCATAGGTGCGCGTTAGGTCTACCGTAACCGCAGGACTCACGGTGTAGGAAGAACCGAATGTTTTCACAAGCGAGGACTCCATATCTGTTTCTGTCAGTACACCAAAGGCACGTGCAGGGGGCGTAAAGGATTGCTCATCAGCATCAATAAGGGGAAGTGTTCGGCCGGCAACCCAAACAATTTCAGGCGCTATTTTAGAATAGGCGTACACTGGTATGTTATTTTTTTGTGTTTCTTCCATTAGGGCTTTAAAGGCAATCAGGTTGGTGTTGTCATACACCGATCTGACCAGGGGAAAACCAAAGACAAATAACGCGATATAGAAGAGTATACTACCGTAAAACAAGTTCTCCGCATTACGCCTGATCAGGTTTCGCACCAGGTAAATTCCTATACTGATGGACAGGATGCCCGATAAAGCAAACCACAAATAAAAATCGGGTAGCGCATTTTTAAGAAAAAAGTATAAACCAACAGGTGTAACCAGTGCTGCAACTGTAATCAATCCAAAGTGAACATAGCCGGGAACCCGTACGAATTTAAATTTCTGGTTTTTAAAATTCCGAAAAAGAAAATCGATGTACGCTGCAGTAGTGATGGCCATAGGAAATAGAACCGGCAACAAATAGCGCGGTTTTTTTTCAGGTATCAGCGACAACAGGATCACCGCAAGGATTGTCCACCACCATGCAAAACGATATACCTTATTATCTGCAACATGATTTTTAATAAGTGGATAAAGTAATCCTGCTAATGCCGGTAGCGTCCATAAGCCACTTTGTGAAAAAAAGCTCCAGTAATAATAGAATGGCCTCAGGTTGTAGCTGCTCCAGTTTGCAGTTTCCTTCCCGATAATTTTTGCAAATGTATCTGGGTCAGCCAGTCTGACCAGTATGAACCACCAGCTACTCACCAGTACTGCAACAATTACCAACACAAGGAATGGCAATAGTTTATGCCTTAGTGTTTGCCGCCCGAAAGTAATGGCCAGTGAGAGTAGAAAGGGGATGAGCATGGCATACAGGGAAATGGGTCCCTTGCTTAAAAAGGACAATCCGAAAAACATTGCTGCCAGCACTGCATTGCTATAGGTTTTGTTTTCTTCGCGAATCAGCTTCACCAGAAAAAACAAACTGGCTACCATAAAGCCTTGTGCATACATGTCTACGGGCGCTTCCCGCTGAATGGCCAGGTAATAAAAGGAGGTAATCAGGATTAACGATGCCAGCAAGCTGAACTCCTTTTTATGTGTGAATAAGAAGACAAGTTGGTAAAAGAAAAGAGCAGTAAATAAAGCCATCAGGGAAATCGGTAACCGTTGTGCGGCAATATTATTGACTCCGAAAACAGCAGCAGAGAGCGCAGACATCCAGGCGGGAAGTGGCGGCTTTTCATACCGGGGTTCTCCGTTTAAGGTGGTCAACAGCCAGCTTCCATCTACTACCATTTCACGCGCTGTGGAAAAATTACGCGCCTCCATAATCTTCACTGGAAACACCCGTAAATGAAGGAAGAAAAGTAAACCGCAAACTACTATGAGGGTTAGGTATGGATGGGAAGTCAGGTACTTAGCCATAGTTACTTCACGCTACTGCGCAGGGACAAGAAAATGTTTCTGCTGTATACCACCATGCCCATGCCTTGCGACACAATCAACACCGGATCGGACCGTACAATACCGTAGGCAATTACCAGAATAGAACCGATAATGCTGATTACCCAAAAGCCAACGGGAAACATGGACTCATGTGATTTCTCCGATTGAACCCACTGGTATATAAACCTGAAATTGAGAATCATTTGGCCGATTAAACCTACAGCTATCCAAAAGGAAAAGAATTCAATGTTAGTCGGTATACTGAAATTGGAATTGACCAGGGATAATGCCGTGAGCAGGAGCGGAGCCACCAGCAAAACATACCGAATAAGTTGGGGCAAGGCTTGCCAGTCTTTTTTTAACTGAAGGTTTCGGATGTAGATGTAATAGTTCAGGAACTGACCGATAACAATGACCACATCATGGCGTAAAAATCCATACACGGTAAACAACAAGGAGGCCACCAAACTCAGCTTCCAGAAAATTGAGGGGGAAAGAACCTGATGCTCGCGTTCGGATTTTATCCACTGAACAATCATACGGGCGCCAAAAAGTGCCTGTGCAAAAAAACCAAGACCGATTATCTGGTAATCCCTCAAGCTTCTTTGGCAATTTGGTAGTGGATATAACGCTTCTTCATCCAGTA
>CAZCRJ010000480.1:0-2925 GCA_964501015.1 uncultured Roseivirgaceae bacterium
TGTTAGGGTTCCGAAATCCACAATCTAAATTCGATGTAAATTTTTTTGATGTCCCTCTTGAAAGCACCGTTTTGCTGATTGACTCTATACGAACAGACAATCAGCAAACGGGTGTAACCAACCGGTTACTGGTAGGTCGTTATAACGATCCGTTATTGGGCGAAGTAAGTGCAACCTCCTATATGCAACTTCGTCCTTCGTTGTTGGACACCATTCCTCCCACATCCGTATACGATTCACTGGTGTTCGAAATCCAGTTGGATAATTATGCTTTTGGCGCATTTGGTATCACCTCAGAATCGTTTAGCATCCATGAGATTACAGAAGATTCCATTAGCTACTCCATTCCCCTAAAACCTTATTACTATTATAATAGTCTTGGGTATGGAGGTTCAATGGCCGATGCCACGTATACCATCGACTATGATAGCCTTAAAAAATTGGCGGGTCAAACAAGGCCAGATACTGCTTATACCGTTAGAGTACGGCTAAATGAAAACACCGATTTCAATGCTCGTATTTTCGATATCCTTAAGAATAATCCTAATAATGCACTTAAAGACCTGAAGAAATTCAGATATGCCGTAAAGGGTTTAGCCCTTGTGCCTGAAAGCCCGAGCAACAGTATCATCGGATTCACCGGTTCATCGCTGGCAAAATCCAGATTAACCCTCTACTACCATACTGCAACCGACACCCTTACCCGTGACTTCTATTTTGATTCCGGCAGCTTTAGCAATATCAATACAAACCGCACAGGCGACCTGTCGGGGGCACCGCTGTATCAATCCATTGAGCCGGCCAGTAATTTACGATACCTGCAAAATGGCTCTCCGGTAATAACCCGGATAGACTTAACTGCTTTTTATGATTATATCGAAACAATACCCACCACCATATTCAATTCCGCTGAGCTGATAATCGAAACGGAAAGCCCCGGTATTTATACACCACCGTCATCTGTTTTACTTCGTACAATGAAAGAGGACAACCTCTTTTACAACCAGAGAAAAACAGCCGATAAAGAGTTTATGGCAAAACAATTCGTATTAACCGACAACAATTATTATGTCGCACGAAGTGATGTCAGCACATCCAGCCAGACCTTACCTGTTTCGCTCGTTTATGCTTCAGGAAAATATACAGGGAACATGACCCTGTTTATTCAATCTCTGTTTGATAAAAAAGAGGATGTAGAAAAGCTCCGATACCTGGGACTATACAATACCAATATTGGCAAAACGGTTAACCGGGTGGCCTTTAATAAAGATAAAGTAAAGCTCAGGCTGTATTATACAGTACCCTCAACTCAATAAAATACCATGTGTGGAATTGTTGCCTATGTGGGTCATCGTGATGCCCAGGAAGTCATCATTAAAGGCCTCAAGCGTTTAGAATACCGTGGCTATGACAGCGCAGGAATAGCGTTGTTGAATAATGGTCTTAATGTCTATAAAAAGAAGGGAAAGGTTTCTGACCTGGAAGATCATGTTATCAATGAAAATTTAAAAAGTACGATCGGCATTGGACACACCCGTTGGGCTACGCATGGCGAACCCAATGATGTTAACGCTCACCCACACTATTCCTATTCTAAAAAATTAGCCATTATCCACAACGGTATTATTGAGAACTATAGCTCGCTTAAAACTGATCTTGAAAAGAAAGGTCATACCTTTCTTAGCGAAACAGATACTGAGGTACTCATCCATTTTATTGAAGACATCTGGGACAATAACAATTGCTCCCTGGAAGAGGCCGTTCGGCTAGCCCTCACCAGGGTAGTAGGCGCATATGCCCTTGTCATCATGTCCAGTGAAAATCCGGATTTACTTATTGCCGCGCGAAAGGGTAGCCCTCTGGTAATCGGTATTGGTGAAGGAGAATTTTTTATGGCCTCGGATGCCACACCTATTATCGAGTACACAAAAGATGTTGTGTATCTGAATGACCAGGAAATTGCAGTTATTGATGATGGAAAACTACGCATCAAAACAATTGAAGATACTGCATCAACACCTTACATTCAGAAACTAGAAATGGAACTTGAGGCCATCGAAAAAGGTGGCTTCGATCATTTCATGCTCAAAGAAATTTTTGAACAACCCAAATCCATCCGAGACTGCCTCCGAGGAAGGCTTGATGCTGTTTCCGGAAGACTAGTGTTGGGAGGCATACGCGAATACGTAAATAAAATGATGAATGCCGACCGCATCATTATTGTTGCCTGCGGAACATCGTGGCATTCCGCTCTGGTTGCAGAGTACATGTTTGAAGAATATTGCCGTATACCGGTGGAAGTGGAATATGCTTCAGAATTCCGGTACCGCAATCCAATTATCCGCGAAGGGGATGTAGTGATTGCCATTTCACAGTCTGGTGAAACTGCCGATACACTGGCTGCCATTGAGCTGGCCAAATCAAAAGGCGCCATCATTATAGGCGTGTGTAATGTGGTAGGGTCATCCATACCGCGAGCTTCCCATGCCGGATCGTATACCCACGCAGGTCCAGAAATTGGTGTAGCCAGCACCAAGGCATTTACTGCACAACTTACCGTGCTGAGCATGATCTGCCTGATCGTTGCCCATAAGCGGGGAACTATTACAGAACAGGTTTTTCATCAATTGCTGGTAGAGCTGGAAACCATTCCTGAGAAAGTGGAGCAAGTGTTAACCCTAAATGATAAAATCAAGGAGATCGCGTACACCTTCAAAGATGTTCCCAACTTCCTATACCTTGGCCGTGGCTACAATTTTCCGGTAGCCCTTGAAGGAGCACTCAAACTAAAAGAGATTTCCTATATACATGCTGAAGGATATCCCGCGGCAGAAATGAAACACGGGCCCATTGCCCTGATTGACGAAGCCATGCCGGTAGTATTCATTGCCACCCACGACAGCTCGTACGAAAAAATTGTTTCCA
>CAZCRJ010000481.1:0-2924 GCA_964501015.1 uncultured Roseivirgaceae bacterium
TTTCGATTCCTCTCTGGTGGGCTGCACTGCTAATGATTTTTCCCTTTTCCGGGCCACCTGGAGTTTCCTTTGCCAACTCGCTTATCGCCCTACCATGGTTGGCAGCAGAAGGCACTTCCTTAATTTCTTTTTTGTTATCCGATTTAGATGGTTTTGGAGAACTTGGTTGAGCTATAGCCAACCCCGCTATCATCATTAATCCTGCAATGATTACTATCCCTTTCATGACCGCGTTGTTTAAAATCATGAAACAAAGAAACCAACCCTAAATGAAGGGAACATGAATAAATGGGGAAAATCGCAACTTTTTAAAGTTTTTTTTTGACTTCCATTTAAAGATTACCCGGTACATCCTGAGGTTCTGCTAACTACGATTCCATAAATGCTATCGAAAAAGGATGTCAAAATGCTGTTAAATGGCTGATTCGGTGGTAATGAATTATTGAAGAAGGAGCAAGGAATCAGGACTTTTTCCAGATTTCTAACAAATAAGAGATTAAATTTGCCATCCTTTTACTTGTGAAACCACACTACAATGTTCGATAATTTAAACACCCGGCTGGAGAAAGCATTTCAAACCCTCAAAGGACAGGGAAGAATCACTGAACTAAACGTTGCCGGAACTATAAAAGAAATCCGGAAAGCCTTAATCGATGCTGACGTTAACTATAAGGTGGCCAAAGATGTAACCGATGAAATTAAGTTAAAAGCCCTCGGGCAAAACGTATTGACGGCTATTTCACCAAGTCAGTTGCTGGTGAAAATCACCAACGATGAGTTGACCAGCCTGATGGGTTCCGATAGTGTTGACATCACCCTTACCGGAAACCCTTCCATTATTTTAATTGCCGGTTTACAAGGATCGGGTAAAACTACTTTCTCCGGAAAGCTTGCCAGTTACCTTAAAAAACAAGGCCGCCAAGTAATGTTAACGGCCTGTGATATCTATCGACCGGCCGCTATCAACCAATTGCAGGTATTGGGCGAACAGATTGGCGTGGAGGTTTACGCTGAACCAGAAAACAAAGATGCTGTTAAAATTGCACGAGCGGCCATTGAACATGCGAAGAAAAATAATTTTCGCGTTGTAATTATAGATACGGCCGGCCGGTTGGCGGTGGATGAGGAGATGATGGATGAAATCGCGCGGTTGAAGGAAGCCCTCACTCCATCGGAGACCTTGTTTGTTGTGGATTCCATGACAGGACAAGATGCCGTGAATACAGCCAAGGCCTTTAATGAGCGATTGAATTTTGATGGTGTTGTATTGACCAAATTAGATGGCGATACACGCGGGGGTGCGGCCTTATCGATTCGAAGAGTTGTTGAAAAACCCATCAAGTTCATCAGTACCGGTGAAAAGATGGAGGCCATAGATCGGTTCTATCCTGACCGTATGGCCGGCCGCATACTAGGTATGGGCGATGTTGTTTCGCTGGTGGAGAAAGCCCAGGAAACGTTTAATGAAGAAGAAGCAAAGCGCCTCAATAAAAAACTCCGGCAAAATAAATTTGACCTGGATGATTTTCTTGCCCAGTTAGAACAAATCAAAAAAATGGGCAACATGAAAGACCTGCTGGGCATGATCCCCGGCATGGGAAAAGCCATGAAGGATGTTGACATTGACGATAATGCCTTCAGACCTATAGAAGCAATTATTCGTTCCATGACCCAGGATGAACGTCACAACCCTGACATCATCAACGGTAGCCGTAAAAATAGAATTGCCAAAGGCAGTGGTACCTCTGTACAACAAGTAAATCAATTGTTAAAACAATTTGGGGACATGCGAAAAATGATGAAAACCATGAATAAGATGGGTGGAGGAAAGCGTGCACTGTCAGCCATTAATCCATTCTCCCGGTAACCGTTGACATAACTATGATTTTTTATGTATGTTAGCGCGTAGGTAGAACCTTATAGCTAACGGGAACGTTTTACCTTCAGTTTACAGGTTACACAATAAAAGTGCTTCGGTTTTCTGAAGCACTTTTTACTTTCCTTATTTATTAATTAAAACCAACGCGTATGAAAACATTAAAACTGATGGCCATCGCAGTAGCTATAGTGCTGCTCGCCAATGAACAAACCACTGCACAGAAATTCCCAGGATTGGATCCAAGCCCTGCCGATATCGCTTACTTCCGACCGGATGGACGCAATGCTGATCCTATTATAAAAGTGGTGTATGGCAGACCTTCTAAAAAAGGCAGGACCATGCTGGGCGAAACTGAACCTTTTGGCAAAGTATGGAGAACAGGAGCAAATGAAACCACCGAAGTAAAATTATATAAAGATGTTACCTTCGGAGGTAAAATTATCAAAGCTGGTACGTATTCATTATACACCATTCCGGACAAAACCGAATGGACCATCATCTTCAACTCAAAGCTGGATACGTGGGGAGCTTATGCATACGATGAGTCGAAAGACGTGGTACGCTTTAAGGTTCCGGCAGGTAAAGCAGATGCAGAAATTGAAGCCTTTACCATTATGTTCGATGGAAAAGATGATAAAGCTGTACTGATTTTGGGTTGGGAAAATACGGTAGTACGAGTACCTTTTAAATATTAAGTCATTTCATTTGATCGTAAAAGCCTTGCCTTGTGCGAGGCTTTTTTTATGTCTTCAAAATCAGGTAGTTTTCCAGTGAATTTGAAAGACGCAATGGAAACCTTAGGCCGCTCTGACCGGATTGACCTCCCGGGACTCGGATTGTATAATATTCATGCAAAAATCGATACGGGTGCCTATACCAGCAGCCTTCATTGTTCCCGTGCCGAAATTGTAAATGGAGTACTGGAATTTGTTTTACTGGATGATGAGCATCCGGAGTTCACCGGGATGATCTTCGCTTTTAAGGAATTTAGTTTTAGAGATATCAAAAACTCTTGTGCTCATCATTGCCACACAAAAGCAAGAGG
>CAZCRJ010000482.1:0-2924 GCA_964501015.1 uncultured Roseivirgaceae bacterium
GTAAAACGCTGAATAAATTACGGCTGATGCTGGAAGGTGTTGTGGAAAAGGGAACCGCCAAGGGCATCCGTGGAACACATTACAGAATTGCCGGAAAAACGGGCACTGCTCAGATTCTTGAAAACGGAAAATATTCCAAAAAATACATTACCTCCTTTGTAGGCTATTTCCCTGCACATGCTCCCAAGTACAGCGCCATTGTATTGATTAAAAATCCCCGCGGCTGGCAGCAGTATGGAAGTAACGTGGCCGCACCTGTATTCAAAGAAATTGCCGACAACATTTATGCGCGGGATATCAATCTTCACCTGGCCATGGAAAAGAAATTTGTTGAGCCCGGTGTATTTCCAACCATCCGTGCTGGCTACAGGGAAGAATTAACCATGCTGTGCAATCAACTCGGTATCAGCAATCATGCTTTATCGGAAGAAGAATGGGTGCGCTCATCCGTAAACGGAAATGCAGTCAACTGGAAAGAAGCCAAAGTCGGCAATGGTATTGTGCCGGATGTAAAAGGAATGACGTTCAGAGACGCACTTTTTTTACTGGAGCAATCCGGTTTAAGGGTAGCCTATGAAGGCAAAGGCAGGGTAGAGAGCCAGTCGATTTCGGCTGGTGCGAAAGCAACTAAAGGTGAACGGATTTTAATACGACTTGGATAAATGACACAACAGTAACAACAGAGAAACTAAATGGCAGAGCTGAAAGACATCGTGTACAAAGTATCCCTAACCTCCACCTATGGCAACATGGGCGTTGAGGTAAAGGGCATTTGCTTTGATTCACGCCAGGTTCAGCCCGGATATTTATTTATTGCCGTAAGGGGCACGCAGACCGATGGTCATGAGTTCATTTCAAAGGCGGTGGAGTTGGGAGCAAGCGGAATTGTTTGTGAAAAATTACCGGACACGATATATGAAAAAGCAACCTATGTCACAGTCAAGAATAGCGCGCAATCGCTGGGAATTATTGCTGCTAACTTTTTTGGCAACCCGTCACAAAAATTAAAACTGGTAGGTGTTACCGGAACAAACGGAAAAACAACCGTAGCCACCTTGTTGTACACCCTGTTCGGGTCACTGGGCAACCGCTGCGGACTGATTTCCACTGTGGAGTATCGTATTGTTGACCAAGAGCTTCCATCATCGCATACTACACCTGATCCGATTCACCTCAACGCATTACTCAGCAGGATGGTAGAAGCCGGATGTTCCTATGCATTCATGGAGGTGAGTTCCCATGCCATTGATCAGGATCGCATTGCTGGATTGCATTTTATTGGTGGGATTTTCACCAACATCACACACGATCATCTTGATTACCACAAGACCTTTGAAAACTACATTAAGGCGAAGAAGAAATTCTTTGACGGATTGCCTGCCGAAGCCTTCGCGTTGGTTAATGCCGATGACAAACGAGGCATGGTGATGCTGCAAAACACGAAGGCAAAAAAATATTCCTTCGGACTGAAGAAGATGGTTGACTTCAAAGGAAAAATTATCAGCAATACCATCGAAGGATTAGAGGTAGAGATGGGGAACAGATCGGTTTGGTTCAAACTCATTGGTGATTTTAATGCCTATAACCTACTGGCTGTTTACGGAACGGCCATGCTTCTGGAACAGGATTCAGATCAGGCTTTGACTGCGCTATCTTCCTTAAAAGGTGCTGTAGGTCGGTTTGAGTTAATTGCTCCGGGATCCAGGTTTACTGCCATTGTAGATTATGCACACACACCCGATGCGTTGAAGAATGTATTGGAAACGATACAGGAAGTACGCTCAGGAAATGAAAAGATAATAACCATTGTTGGTTGCGGGGGCAATCGTGATAAAACGAAGCGTCCATTAATGGCTTCTATAGCTGCACGCTTTAGCGATAAAGTGGTGCTCACATCCGACAACCCGCGCGATGAAGATCCCATGGAGATCATTCGGGAAATGCAAACCGGTATCGGGCCGAGTGATGCCCGAAAGACGTTGATAATAGCCGACCGGGAAGAAGCTATTAAGACGGCCTGCATGATGGCGAATGACAAAGACATAGTGTTGGTAGCCGGCAAAGGACATGAAACATACCAGGAAATCAAGGGGGTAAAATATCCCTTTGATGACCGGGAAGTAGTAGGAAGGATGATAAAATTAATGGCAAATTAACGATGCTCTATTACCTGTTTGATTATTTGGACAAGCAATTCGACCTCATCGGGGCCGGGGTGTTTAAATACATCTCCTTCCGCGCGGGTATGGCGGCATTCTTTTCCTTGCTGATCACCATCACGTTTGGAAGGACGTTAATTGATTACCTGAGAAAGAAACAGGTTGGTGAATCCATTCGTGATTTGGGTCTCGAAGGTCAGCTCCAAAAGAAAGGTACTCCTACCATGGGCGGTCTGATCATCATTGCAGCCATCCTCATTCCTACACTTTTGTTTGCCAAACTGGATAACGTGTATGTAATCCTGTTAATCATTGCTACGGTTTGGATGGGGCTAATCGGATTCATTGATGATTATATAAAAGTCTTCAAAAAAGATAAGGAAGGTTTAGCCGGGCGCTTTAAAATAATCGGGCAGGTTGGTTTGGGTTTGATTGTTGGCTTAACGCTCTACTTCAATGACGCAGTAGTAGTTCGCGAAATACAGCCGGATTCCCTGGCCAGCATTCCCACGATGATGCTGCTTAACGATCAGGATCAGGACGATGAAGCACAGGAACGATTATTTAAATACAAGGATGTAAAGTCAACGAGAACCACTATACCCTTTTTGAAGAATAATGAACTAGACTATAAATCAATACTTCCTTTTTTATCCTCTGATTATACGTGGATAATCTATGTGCTGGTTGTTATCCTGGTGGTAACGGCAGTATCCAATGGGGCGAATATTACCGATGGAATTGACGGCCTGGCAGCCGGCACTT
>CAZCRJ010000483.1:0-2923 GCA_964501015.1 uncultured Roseivirgaceae bacterium
AACGCTGTTGGGCTGATGTCGTCAGATGGAAAATTAAGGGTCAGTAAATTTTTGTTTCTGGTTACGGTCAGCGGTCCACTTCGTTCAGTAGTGAACTCAATAGTATCACCCTGATGATTACCATAGTGAAACACAACAAAGGCCGATGCAAGGGTGGCATGGCCACACAAATCAACTTCAGTAGTGGGTGTAAACCAGCGAATATGATAATGATTGTTATCCTTGACATAGAAGGCTGTTTCGGCAAGGTTATTTTCAGCTGCAATCTGTAACATAAGCTCATCACTCAACCAGTGCTCTAGTGGGCAAACAGCTGCAGGATTTCCGGAAAAAACATGGTCGGTAAAGGCATCTACCTGGTAGATTTTTTGTGTCATGGTTTTTTGCATTTAAAACACACGCTCAAGATAATTGGTATTTACCAGATGAGGTAATGGAAATAGAACAGACAGTGGATTGATCAGGATACTATACTGTTTTTTTCCAGACTTCTTAATGCAGTGATAATATCACTTCCACTGGGTTGCTGAAAAATTTCCAGATCAAAAAAGCTTGCTGCAGCCACCAGGTGATCAAAAATATCAGCCTGTATGCCTTCGTATTCTATCCAGGCAGTAGTTTTGGTGAAGCAATAAATCTCAATGGGTATACCCCGATCGTGAATAGGTAGTTGCCGTACGAGCAACGTCATATCCTGGCGTATTTGCTTATGATTTTTAAGATAGGATAAGATGTAATGCCGGTAAACACCAATATTGGTCATTCTTCTTCCATTAATTAATTCAGAAGTATCAAAATTATGCTCCGTATTAAAGTGTTCTATTTCCTGCTGACGCTTTATAATAAAATCCGTTAGCAGATAATATTTTTTATACCGCTCTCTGTCTTCGGGGTTTACAAATTTGATAGTCTGCACATTGATGAAAAGCGACCGCATGATTCTTCGCCCGCCACTCTCGTGCATACCGCGCCAGTTTTTAAAACTATCGGTAATAAAATAGTAGGTAGGAATGGTGGTAACGGTTTTATCCCAGTTTTTAACTTTTACTGTATTGAGGTTAATGGCAATCACGTCCCCATCGGCATTGAATTTTGGCATCTCTACCCAATCGCCAACGCGTACAATGTCGTTGGCCGACATTTGCACACTGGCTACAAAACCAAGGATGGTGTCTTTGAATATTAGTAGGATGATGGCAGTCATGGCACCAAAGGCGCTTAGAAAATAAATGGGAGAACGGCCTAAGAGTGCGGAAAGAACAAGTATGCCAGTGGCGATGTACAGGATGATCCTGAATAATTGAAAATAGCTGGCAAGAGGTTTATCTGAAAACAGGGGGGATAGTGAAACTCTATGTTCCGCAAATCGAAGAAAGGAAAGTACAATCAGTAACCCGACTATGATGATGTATGCATCGGTTAGTTTTATAACCAGTGGAAGAAATTCATCAAAATCCAAAAAGATGGTGGTGGCAAATACTTCCACAACAATTGCAGGAAGAATGTGCGCCAGGTTGTCAAACACTTTTAGATCGGCCAGCCCATCATCCCATGTAGTCTCTGTACGTTTAAATAACCGATACAGCGAATGGATTACGATGTGTTTGGTGAATAAGAATAAAATACCGGCTACAAGAATCAGGGCGATCAATAAAATGAAAAGTCTGAGGTACGGGGCTAGTGCTTCACTTACACCGGCTTGGGTTAATAGTAATTCAATCCAATCTTCTAGCGTGTCCATAGGTCAGGATTAGTGTGATAAATACGCATTCAAGATGGAATGCATGGAAGGCTAAAAATACTAAAAAGTTAGCTTTCCAGAGCTAGAAAATTGGAGTACCAGGTGATTTTATCCTGAACAGAATAGCTCGATGAGTGCATATTCAAACGCTTAGTAATAAAGGGATTTAAATTGTGACTAGTGTTTCTGTGTATCAATTTTCTGTAAAAAGTGGTTGATGGTAGTTAGTGTTTCTTCCGGATTGTCGGTCATGGTCTCATGTGCGGCATCCTTGATAATCACAAATTCTGATTCCGGTATAAGCGTATGAAAGTAGGTAACAGTAGATGGACGGGCTTCATCATATTCGCCTGTGAGCAGTAAGGTAGGTACGGCTATATCGCTAAGGTTATTGATGCGATCATAGTGAAGCAAATTTCCGGTTGCCGTAAATTCACTTGGTCCCCACATGAATTCATACACATTAAGCCCGGTGAACATGGCTGAGGAGTCCGCTTTTTCCTGTGGTTGCTCCGAACGTCTTAGGAAGTTTTTATAGAAATAGGAAACAGCCGTTTGGTAGTCATCAGCATCATAGGATTTAGTCTTTTCATTTTCACGGATACTCCACTGAATTGAGTCGGGGAGGGTAGCGATAAGTGTATCAGCATCGCTTAGCCATAGTTCGGTGCTGAACAACGGACTGTTAAAGACCAGCGCTTTTATTCCATCTGGATAGGCGAGGTAATAATCCATGGCCAGCATGGTGCCCCACGAATGACCATAAAGATAAAACGCCTTCAGATCGAGTGCTTTTCGGATCGTTTCCAATTGCTCAACATAATTTTCTATGGTCATCAGGGTAGTATCCGTTATCCTGGTCGATCGACCGCTTCCCAATTGGTCAATAAAGATGACAGGCCGGTCTTTACTCAAGGGTTTTAGTGCATCGAGATAATAACTGGAAGATCCGGGACCACCATGCAGCAACACAACAGGTGTTTCATTCCCTGACCCATTGATCCGATACCAGACCTTTCCTCCTTTAACATCGATAAATCCTTCGTGGGGAGTAAGTGGTTTTGGATTGCATCCTCCAAGTAATAGGAACACAATATGGGTGAGCAGGATAATGAAAAATTGACGTGACATACGTATAGCTTAGAGTTTACGATAAATTTACGGAAATTAGTCATGCTCGAG
>CAZCRJ010000484.1:0-2917 GCA_964501015.1 uncultured Roseivirgaceae bacterium
TGTTGGGTTTCTTTGAATCGTTTATATGGTTAATGGCCATCCGGCAGATATTCGAGCACCTCGATAACTGGGTGTGCTATATAGCCTACCCGGGTGGTTTTGCCATGGGGATTTTGGTGGGCATGATGATTGAGGAACGCATTGCGTATGGAAAAGTGATCGTACGGATCATCACCAGCAAAGATGTGACAAACTTCATTTCCTATCTGGAGGTACATCAACTTCGCTATACGCGTGTAAATACAGTTGGGGCGGATGGCCCCGAAAGCCTCGTGTTCACCGTGCTCGAACGCGAAAAACTTGAAACCTTGCTGATGACTATGAAGGAAATCTTACCAACGGCATTCTATACTGTTGAAAAAGTAAACCGAGCTGCTGAAAGCGGTACGGTTGTTCAAGAGAGTACGCGGTGGAGTATTGGCACCTGGCTTACTGGTGGCAGAAGAGATTAAATAGTTCTCCCCTGTAATCCTCCGCTGTGCAGTATAAGTACAGTGGATCCCCTACTGAAGTACTGCTGTCGGATGAGGTCATAAATGCCGTAAAACAGTTTGCCGGTATAAACCTGATCCAGCAAATGATTATGCATATGTTCATACCCGGAAATAAATTGCAACAGTTCAGGCATTGTTTTAGCATAACCACCAAAGTGATAGTGGGTAAATAATTTCCAATTGGTATACGATGTGCCAATAAATTTTTCCACCTCTTCTTTTAGGAAGGCGCCTCCTTTTAGTACCGGAAATCCCAGAATTTCTTTGGTGTTATTTAGTCCGCGAATTAATCCAGCCAAAGTTCCTCCTGTTCCCATAGCACAGCACAGGTAGTCAAAATCATTACCAAGCATTTGCGCAAACTCCTCAACGCCCCTAACGGCAAGATCATTAGTGCCGCCTTCGGGGATCAAATAAAAATCACCGAATCGTTGACGAAGCTGTTCGATGAATGCTGCATCGGATTTTGTACAGTATACCTCACGCGAAACATAGTGAAGAGCCATCCCTTGTTCCTTTGCAAAGCGAAGTGTTGGATTTAAGGGCAACGTTTCTTCTCCACGAATTATTCCGATGCTCGTAAACCCCAATTCCTTTGCAGCTGCTGCCGTAGCATAGAGGTGATTGGAGTAGGCTCCGCCAAAAGTAAGCAGGCATTCTTTACCTTGCTTTCGCATTTCATCAAGATTGTATTTTAACTTCCACCATTTATTTCCGGAAACAAACGGGTGATTCAGATCTTCACGTTTTACCAATACCCTCACCCCCGCGTTGGCAAACACGGTATCATGAAGTTCTTGTTCAGAAGTTTGGTGATAGGATAACAAAGTATGTCAGCTTGTGTCATGCAAGGTAATCAGTATTTTAAAGAGAGAGAAGGTATTGTACTTTCGAAGAATGGAGGAACCACAGTATTTTAAAGGCAGAGGCTCACAGATAAAAACTACAAACCGGTTTTTAAAGGCACAGGTTGTTGAGGAGCATGTCGAGGGACTGGACGAACCCCTTCACTTGGCACCAACAACACAGGTGTTTTATGAACAACCTAAACAGGTGGTAAACAAAATTGCAAGCCCGGATTTAGGCATGATGTATTCGGTTAATCCATACCAGGGATGTGAGCATGGATGCATTTATTGTTACGCACGCAATACGCATGAGTATTATGGGTTCAGCGCTGGCCTGGATTTTGAAAGCAAAATCATGGTTAAGAAGAATGCGCCACAACTGGTGGAAAAATTTATTCTTCATCCTTCCTGGAAGCCAGTGCCGATTAGTCTTTCAGGGAATACTGATTGTTATCAACCATTGGAACGGCAACAGGAAATCACCAGAAACATCTTAAAGGTATTTGCGCAATACCGACATCCGGTGGGCATCATCACCAAAAACAGTCTTGTATTACGTGACCTTGACCTACTACAAGATTTAGCCAAAGACAATCTTGTTCACGTGTATATCTCCATCACTACACTGAATGAAGATTTGCGCAGGGTATTGGAGCCACGAACAGCCAGTGCCATCAAACGACTCAAAACAGTTGAAGCATTGGCCAAGGCAAGAATACCTGTGGGCATTATGAATGCTCCAATAATTCCCGGCCTCAATAACCACGAAATACCTTCTATTTTAAAAGCAGCTGCAGATCATGGCGCGCTAGCAGCAGGAATGACCGTTGTTCGGTTAAATGGTTCTATCGGACCGCTTTTTGAAGATTGGCTACGTAAAAATTTTCCTGACAAGTTCGATAAAGTATGGAATCAAATCTGTTCCATGCACGGGGGTAATGTTAACGATTCTCAATTTGGCAGAAGAATGCGTGGCGAAGGAAGCCATGCTGAGGCAATTCAACAATTGTTTCGCATCTCTAAGAAAAAGTATTTTTCGGAAAGAACAATGCCACCTTATGATGTTGCGCACTTCAGGAGAGGAGGCAATTTGAATTTATTTTAGAGCGGATCCATCACGGAGGAAATTTTCTCCCATTAAAAGCCAATATCAATTTGTCCCCTCATAAGGTCGTCATAAGTCTCACGCTCACGAATTAATTTTGCCTCATTATTGATTACCATAACCTCGGCAGGTCGCAAGCGCGTGTTGTAATTCGAAGCCATAGAAAAGCCATAAGCCCCGGCATTCCGGATTGCCAGGATATCTCCTTCCTTTACCTCACTCAGTTTCCGATCAGCGCCAAACGTATCCGTTTCGCAGATGTATCCCACTATGGTATAAATTTTTTGATGGCCACCCGTATTGGACACATTAATAATATGATGATAGGCATCATACATCATCGGCCGTATTAAGTGATTAGAACCTGAGTTTACACCCACGAATGTTACTGAGGGTGTAGATTTGACCACCGTTGTTTTTACCAATAAACTGCCGGCTTCACTAACAATATATTTCCCGGGCTCTATCCA
>CAZCRJ010000485.1:0-2917 GCA_964501015.1 uncultured Roseivirgaceae bacterium
CTGAGATCGCAGGTTTCGGATGGCTTATATGCCTTCTATATTAATGAAGGTGCTAACGCCTACCAGGATGATGATTTTGACATGGCACTGAAAAATTTTGATAAGACCATGAAGATTGCGCCTAAAGATACTACGGTGCGTTTTTATTCCGGACTTGTGGCTTATGCCAATGAAGATTTTGACCGGGCAATAAGTGATCTAACAAAATATAATGAGTTGGGAGGAAGATCAGCAGATGCCTATTCGATTATGGCCACGATTTATGGTGGACCAAAAGAAGATAAAGCAAAAGCATTACTGGTGGTGCAGGAAGCAAAGAAAAAATTCCCTTCCAATAAAGATTTCCCGTTACTGGAAATCGGATATCTGATTGACCTTGACAGAATTGCGGATGCTAAAGGCGGACTGGAAAAAGCGGTTGAAGATGATCCAAAAAACAAAACCCTAAACTTTTACCTGGGGTATGTCAACTCTAAGCTGGAGTTGTGGGAAGAATCAAAAAAGAATTTCAATGCAGCGTTGCAAATCGATCCTACCTATTTCGATGCGCAGTATTACCTCGCTCAGATATTCCTTATTGATGCAGAAAAGATAAAGCGTGAAATGAATAACCTGGGTATATCAGAAGCCGATAAAAGGAAAAAGCTTCAGATGGACAAGGAACTGGTAGAGAAATACAAAGTTGCGCTGCCGCATTGGGAAAAGGCTGAAAAACTCAACCCTTCGGATACCGATGTATTGGATAAGTTAAGCATTATTTACTACTACCTGGGCGAAGATGCCAAAGCATCACGTGTTGAAAAACGCTTAAAGGAGCTAGGCGTAGAGAACTGATCCTGTTCGCATAATCATTCTTAAAAAGCCGGGTTGAAATTTTTCAATCCGGCTTTTTCTTTTGAATTTTAGTTGATGCAAAACGCCTCCCTCACCAACACGATTACATCGTTGTATACTTTTTTCTGTATACTGATGTTGGTGCTCTATTCTTCTACCGGCAGTGCGCAGCATGCAGAAATGGAGGGCGTAAATTTCTCCCGCGTTACCATCACCGATTCGTTCTGGAAACCTCGCCTTCAAACCATTGCCGATAAAACCCTTGAAGCATGCGTACTGCAAACAGAAGTGAAGACACCGCGCATTCGCAATTTTGAAAAAGTGGTACGACACCAGGGAGAAAAACACGAAGGAATTTATTACGATGACAGCGATGTGTACAAGGCACTGGAAGCCATAGCCTATTCGCTAAAAAATTATCCGGATAAGGAACTGGAACAAACGGCCGACCGGTGGATTGATCTTATCGCAACAGCACAGCTTCCAGATGGCTACCTGAATACCTATTACCAGCTTGGCGATCTTACACAGCGATGGACCGATATTGAAAAGCATGAAGACTATTGTGCCGGTCACCTGATAGAAGCAGGCATTGCCTATTACAACGCAACCGGAAAAAATAAACTGCTTCAGGTAAGTATCCGCTTTGCCAATCATATCGATTCCATTTTTCGGCTGGGGAATAAATCTTGGTTTAGCGGGCATCAGGGAATTGAATTGGCGCTTGTAAAATTGTATACCACAACAAAAGACGACCGATACCTGAAGTTAAGCGAATGGTATTTACAGCAACGGGGTAAGCGCTACTATCCATATGGCTCCAACTGGATCACACCCGATTACTGGCAGGATCTTGTACCGGTAAAAGAGCAAAAAGAAATTACCGGCCATGCAGTTCGTGCGATGTATCTGTACACAGGAACAGCTGATGTTGCTGCTGCTAATGGTGACACACAATATGCCGAAGCCATGCACACCGTGTGGGAAGATGTTGTCTATAGAAATATGTATATCACGGGTGGTATCGGATCATCCGGCAGGAATGAAGGATTCTCCAACGATTATGATCTTCCCAATTCGCATGCCTATTGCGAAACCTGTGCATCGGTGGGTATGGTCTTCTGGAACCAACGCATGAACCGCCTCACCGGTGATGCAAAATTTATCGATGTGCTGGAGCGCAGCTTATACAATGGAGCATTGTCTGGTTTATCCTTAACAGGCGATCGTTTTTTTTATGGCAATCCATTGGCTTCTATCGGAAATCACTTCAGAAGGGAATGGTTCGGCACAGCTTGCTGCCCGTCAAACATTGCACGGCTCACCGCCTCGGTGGGTGACTACATTTACGGTGTTTCAAAAGATGCCTTGTGGATTAATCTCTTCATCGAAAATCAGGCATCTATACCGATGGGTAAAGATGAAATACCACTATCCATTACAACCAATTACCCGTGGGAAGGAAAGGTAAGTATACTGCTACAACCCAAAACGAAAAAGAACTTTACAGTAAACATCCGCATCCCCGGATGGGCGCAGAATAATCCGGTTCCCGGTGATTTATATTCTTATAGGGATGCGGCATCGGAAAACATTACACTGAACATTAATGGAAAGGAAATTCCGCTGATCATCCGTAACGGCTATGCCACGGTAACACGCGCGTGGAAAAATGGAGATGTCATTACCGTACAGTTGCCCATGAAGGTGAGGGAAGTAGTGGCGCATGAAAAAGTGAGTCAAAATGAAAACCGTGTGGCACTGCAACGCGGCCCGCTGGTGTATTGCGTTGAAGGAGTCGACAATGGAGGCAAGGCCTGGAATTTTATAGTTCCCGATGATGCAGTCTATAGTACACGGTATCAGCAAAATGTTTTAGGAGGTGTTATGTCCATATCTTTTGAAGGAATTGTAATGGAACAGGCAGAAGATGGACAATCAATAGTATCCACACGAAAAACCATTATGGCCATTCCGTATTATGCATGGAATAACAGGGGTCAGAATGAAATGCAGGTATGGTTACCAAAAACAATAAACGACATCCGGATCAATCCGGATAATTAATACGATGAATAACTAT
>CAZCRJ010000486.1:0-2901 GCA_964501015.1 uncultured Roseivirgaceae bacterium
TAGGCAAACCAGCAAATAATACCAGCGCTGGAATGATCAAAAACCCTCCCCCTGCACCAACAAGCCCGGTAACGCCACCAACAATTATACCTTCAATGAAGATAAGGGGAAAATTATACTTGATTTCCTTTTGTTCAGAACCACCATTTTTCGATTTGCGTATCATGGAAATGGATGCCAGCAACATAAGAACTGCAAACAACACCATGATGAAGATTCCTTTCTCAATGACCAGATCACCGATTGAGAAAACCGGATCAGGAATGGCCGGAACTACGAATTTCCGCACTGCATAAACAGCAGCAATGGACGGAACACCGAAGATTAAGCCGGTTTTCAAATCAACATTACCTTTTCTGAAATGGCTAACGGAACCCACGGCACTGGTTAGACCCACAACAAATAACGAATAGGCTGTTGCCAGAACCGGATCGACATGAAACAGGTATACTAAAATAGGTACAGTAAGAATTGAGCCACCTCCTCCGATCAGGCCGAGTGTTAAACCCATGATAATGGCGGCAGCATATCCAAGAATTTCCATAGAGAAAATATAATTTCTGCAAAAGTATACGCGTAATTATCGCAGTACCGTGACCTATGTCACAGTGATTGCACTTTACTTAATCTGGCAGAATACGTTTTGATAATGATCATGAAGCGATCACTTTCCTGACTGTGAACTTCATGATTTAAGATCTTACAGCATTGCAGTATATTTAGTAATCCCCGGAATTGCCGCCTTATATTCTCCATTTTTATCAGGAAGTATGGGTGGATTGGCATTCCAGTCAAATACGGCCGGCATTATCGATAAACCTGAACTTAAAACTTTGTCAAACTCAAGTACCTGACCTGAATACGTTGCCATACGTCCGAGTATGGCTGTCATTGTACTTTTTGCGCCATGCTCAGCATCGGCAAATGCATATTCACCCTTTGCAACAGCAGCAAAAAGTTCATCGTGCTCAGTCTGGTACGGATTGTTCTCCTGCATTTTATCAAATTCAAACCGTACTGTTCCCATGTGGTCGGTAATGCGGGCCTTGCCACAATAAATACTTCCCTTTGTACCAACAATCAATTCATCTACTTTGCTCATGGTACCCTTAATGTGCCGGCATTGGCTGTTCATCATGCTCCCATCTGCATATTGAAACTCCACATAATGATGATCAAAAATTTCCCCGAAGTCTTTTCCCTTCCGCACCTCACGTCCGCCCATGCCTTGCGCCTTAACCGGATAGCTTCCCTTAAACCAGTTTACTACATCTATGTTGTGGATGTGCTGTTCAACAATATGATCACCACACAACCAGTTAAAGTAATACCAGTTTCGCATCTGGTATTCCATTTCAGTTTGTTCAGGCTTTCGTGGATTCATCCACACCCCATCACTATTCCACCAAACCTGTGAAGATACAATGTCCCCGATCATGCCTTCCTTATAGTGCTTATACAATTCGCGATACGAGTTCTGATAATGACGCTGAAGGCCAACAACCACATTCAATTTTTTCTGCTTTGCCTTTTCTGCAGTCTCTAGCACACTTTTTACACCGGCAGGATCAGTTGCCACGGGCTTTTCCATAAATACATGTTTCCCCTGGTCAATGGCCTCTTCAAAATGTATGGGCCGAAAACCCGGAGGTGTGGCAAGAATAATTACATCAGCAAGGGGGATGGCTTTTTTATAGGCATCAAAACCGGTAAACTTTGTTTCGTCTGTCACCTTTACTTTATTTCTCACATTTCCCGAAGTACCGGTCCAGTCAGACAAGTCTTCTGCCATCAGGGCATTGTAGCAACTGTCAAGTCTGTCGCGGAAAGCATCCGCCATCGCCACCAGTTCTACATTTTCTTTTGTGAGTAATGCTTGCATGGCAGCACCTGTACCCCGGCCCCCACAGCCAATTACAGCAACCCTAATACTGTCGCTGGTTGAGGAATTAAAAAATTGGGTATTGGAAAAAGCAGGAGCAGATAGAATTCCGCCCGCCAAAATTGTTGACTGCTTAACAAATTCTCTTCTTGATTTAGACAATGTGTTCATATCGGTACAGGATTAATTTTTAAGATAGCGTGCATAAAATTTCTCAATCACTTCTTTCGATGGCGGATGGACAGGCCGGACAATACGAAAACCAATAAATTTTCCATCGGTCAGCCACCAGATACTTTTGGGTACCTGTGGATCGGTTTTATTCCAGGCTGCCTGTGAGGGAATGCGGTTGGTGCACCGTAATTCTTTTCTCTCGTCTGTAAATGAACCTCCACGCACCACACGCGGATATTTTGTACCCGGACTTGTGATGGGATTTCTTTCACCAATCGTTTGATAATAATAATGGGAATACTGATCCAGCGTCCACTCTGATAAATTGCCCAGCATATCGTACAGTCCCCAGGCATTGGGCTTCTTTTCTCCGGTCAGGTGAAACTTTCCGTCACTGTTTGCATTAAAGTAGCCATAGTCCTGTAACCTGGACGAATCATAGTCAATTGGAAAGTCTGAAGTACTCCCAACCTTACAGGCATATTCCCATTCCGCTTCCGTAGGCAACCTGTAGAAATAACCGGTTTTAGTATAGAGCCACATGCAGTACATCATGGCTGCCTGTTGGCTTACACTGTTGGCTGGATGCCCGGGTTCACGCCCCATACCCCAGCTATAATCAATATATTGAACCGTTGGTCGTGTTATGCCATCAATTACTTTATCCTGCCGGATGGTGGCATCCGTAAAAAATAAATCCCATTCAGCAAATGTAACCTCCTTTTCACCTATCCAGAAAGGAAAAAGTTCAACCGGCTTGCGCGGACCTTCATCATCTTCCGCGTCACTTGAATTACTTCCAATTATAAAGTTACCACCGGGTATCGCAATCATTTTAAACGTAA
>CAZCRJ010000487.1:0-2894 GCA_964501015.1 uncultured Roseivirgaceae bacterium
TTTTATACAACTCCACGCTTTTCAATACATCTGGATTAAAGGTTGAAAAAAATCCAAATAAATGCGATGGATTATATACCATAGCATCATTAAACAGAATCAGGTTCTGATTCGTTGCCCCTCCCCGTACGTTAAGACCAACTGTACCTTCACCTACTGTTTGTACACCAGGAAGAGTGAGTACCACTTTCATAATATCTGTTTCACCCAATACCAGAGGCATCTGCTTCATGGTTTTCATGTCCAGTTTTTCAACCCCCATTTGTGTACTGTTCATCCGTACTCCACGCTCAGACTCAACTATTACTTCTTTTAAAGGTGTAATTTCTTCCGTTAGTTCGATGTTCAGTTTCCCGTCACCAAATACCATGATCTGGCGCGATGCAGCTTTCATGCCGATGCTCTGTATTTTAAGAGCATGCCTGCCTTTGGGTATGGTTAAAGAAAAATAGCCAAACTGATCGGTAGCAGCGCCAACCAATGGTTTTTCAATAAATACAGAAGCCCCTGCAACTGACTCACCTGAACTGGCATCTGATATTACGCCAGTTAAGGTTGCATTACCACCCAGATTACTTGTTCGGGTTCCGATACTGTAAAGCTTTTCTTCAGCTGCTTGTCGTGCTTTCTCCTTCCGTTCATAATCAGAGTAGTCAACTTTTGCTATGGTTACTCGCGTTGTGCGTTCCAGGTTAAAAAAATCATCAGGAAGCACAGTGATCAGGTTGCGCCCACGAGTAATAAATATGCTTGTTCTTACGATCGAGAAGGTAAGAAACGTACCTAAAAAGGCTTCTTGCAAAATTTCATTAACAGGCGTATTTTCTCTATTTACTGTTACCCTTAAACTGTCGATCCAATTGGAATTGTAATAAAAGGTATAATTGGTTTGCTTTTCAATTTCTTCGAATAAGTGTGCCACCCGAACAGAATCCAGGTGAATAGTAACCCGCCCTTCTTGTTGAGCCCGGGCATTCATCACAGCCATAAAAATCAGGAAAAGTAAGACGTATCTCATCGTGCACTTATAGAACTATAGTATTGCGTCATTTTTACCATTGCCTCTTCTCTTTCCTGGTTAAAAAGAATGTTGTTTTGTCGCAGATACTGCTTTATTTCTTGCTTTTTGTCACCATAAAGTTGAAGAACTGATTTTTTTGACTTTACAGAATAATACACTCCGGACTTAAAAATGTAGTATTTATTCTGCTCTTTAAATTCCTGGATAATTTCTTTATCAGTCCGTTTCTCCACAAACAAAAGTTTACTCCTTTTTACCAGAACTTTTATCTCGCCATCATAGAGGAGATCGTAAAAGCCTTTTGGCAGTCCGGGCTGATCAATACGAACAATTAAATGCCCTTGTCGGGTAAAATAATCAATCCTTTCGGGTATCAACTTAATCATCTTCCCTCCGAAGAGTATAACGTCATCGTTATGAAGATCATAAAGGATTTCAACATCCTGATATTCAAAACCATTATAGTGAATGCGCTCCAAGGTGAAATCATTCACTAAGAAATAAGGATGTTCCTTTCCTGGGCTGGTGTATTTGATGTATTCACTTCCTGAGTAAAGAGGATTATACAATTGGAACAATTTTGTATAAGACGCCAATGCATTGTTAGCAGCAACCGATAAAAAAGCTGAATCGGAAGACGTATTTTGTGCATATGCAACGACCGATAGGGTAATAAAAAGTAATCCGATAACCGAATGCTTAGTCATGGTAAAATTTTCCTGAAAAGTATAGGAAAAACAGGTAGTATGTATGCCCTTTATATAATTTCAAACAAATTAGTTTACAGCATTTAGCGGCTAAAATCGAAGGCTTATTCCAACCATAAAATTTTACACCTACCAACTTGTCTCGCGAACTAGTTTTGCATAAAAATCAGGTAAACTGAAAAAAAATATTAAATGGACTGGCATTACTTTCGGATCAATGGCAATCCTAACAATAGCCTTCGGAATTTTCATCTATTCCAGTCTACCCAAACCAATCGGAGAACCCCCTGCCATTCAACGTGACTTTTTGAACCTCCGGCAAACCCATTCCCTGATGTGGAAATCTTTAGTGCAACCGGTCATCCCAGCATCACCATTCCATTAGGTCTTACCGATGTAGGCTTACCGATAGCCATAATGGTAACCGGACCATTGTATTCCGAATATCACTTGCTGCACTTTGCCAAACTATTGAGTAATCATGTTTCCGGATTTGAAAAAAGTACATTGTAAGAATTGTATTCAGATGAAAATAAAATAGTTGATGAGGATCATTGTTTATAAACAGGAGTAAGCCATTTTTCCGGGGCATCATATTTACTTGCGCTCGCCCATTGGATACCCCGTTTGAGCAAGGTTTCAGCATCAGCTTGCGCTGTAAGATGTCCCAGGTGATGACCCAATGATGTGTAAAAAATCCTACCCCTGCCGTACATTTTTTTCCAGGCAACCGGCATTACACTGCCATCAATCCAGGGATCATGTTCGCCAGTGAAGTGTGTGGTGGCCAGAACTTTTACGTTGGGGTCTACATGCATGTAATACTGTTCACTCGTCATGTTGAAGTCGCTGAGCCCGTTGGTTACGGCATCATTTTTATTGATGATGTTTACGTGGTAATTGATAATGCCTCCCGGGTGGGAAACCCATTGCCCGCCCGTCATGTATTGGTACTCGGGGTTGTTGCGGAAGGCATCGCACAGGCCGCCATGCCAGCCGGTAATGCCTGTTCCGTTTACTTTTATAGCTTCCAGCAACCCGGCCTCCTGTTCCTTGGTGATTTGCGACATGGTAAAAATCTGAACAACCAGGTCGATGGTATCCATTATTTTTTTGTTGGCGTAAACATCCAGCGAATTATGCAGTAGAACGTTAGCGCCTTCCTT
>CAZCRJ010000488.1:0-2887 GCA_964501015.1 uncultured Roseivirgaceae bacterium
TTAGCACTCCAAAGCACTTGATCATGTCCTGGCTGTTCGGTTTCTTTTTTGTAACGGTGGCTTCCCGTATTGTTGGATTGATCGGTTCTTCATCAAGCCCTGTTTCTGGTATGACCATCGCCACACTAATGGCAACATCGTTGATCTTTATTGGCATAGGCTGGACGGATGATTTTTATCAACCGATAGCCCTCGTAGTTGGCTCCATCGTATGTATTGCTGCAGCGAATGCCGGTGCTACCTCACAAGATTTGAAAACTGGCTTTCTTGTCGGGGCAACGCCCATGAAACAACAAATTGGATTACTAATTGGCGTACTGGTGTCAACGGTGGCCATTGGCTTTACCTTGTTATTGCTGAACGATACACTGGGCATTGGTATTGTAACCGAGCAACATCCCAACCCGCTCCCTGCGCCACAAGCTATGCTGATGGCCACCGTAATTAAAGGATTGTTAAGTCAGAATTTGCCATGGGGTTTGGTGATTTCCGGCATGGGATTATCGGCAGTGGTTGAATTGTGCGGTGTTAGTTCATTGGCATTTGCGGTGGGCGCTTACCTGCCATTATCCACCACTTCACCAATTTTTGCCGGAGGTCTTATTAAGTTGATTGCTGATAAAGTGACCAAGCGAAAAGAGGAAGAATCGGAAATAAGCTCAGGGGCTTTATTCAGTTCCGGATTAATAGCCGGTGGTGCACTTACTGGTATTTTGGTGGCAATATTACTGGGCACAAATGTCAATACAGAGGAAGGACCGAAGTCTGTTATATATGTAATTCACAAAGCTGTTCATGGATTTATACCAGAAGGCGGTGATTTAATCTCCATCATTATGTTTATAATTCTTGGCTTACTTGTCTTTCGTTTTGCCAAGGCCAAGATTAGTATATAAGAAATGATTATGATAATAAAAGCCGCTGATTATGTCAGGGGCTTTTTTTAGTTTGATAGATCGATAACTTCTTTGAGGGCTTCCAGGGCTAGGGTTTCAGCCTCATGAATCTTACCGTCTGCCTGCACAATTTCGTACATGTCGGTATAGATCTTGTATTTCTGCGTGAAGGTAACTTTAGGGAATTGTTTGAATGTGTCTTTGAACAAGGTCTTCATCTGGTTCTTATCGAAATCATCGTATAAGTTGATTTCCTCGTTGAGTCTGTTTTCAAAGTCTGTATCCTCTGGGTAAAGTTTTTTCATTTTTTCCAAAATTGTTTCTTTTTCCAGCGGATGAAACTGCCCGTCTGAGAAAGCAACATACACATACAAAAACAAAACGAAGTCGGAGAAGTTTTTGTGGATTACCATAGGGTCAAATTAATACACAAGGTACGCTGTGCATCACTAACGCCCAAATACCATAAAAAAAGAAAAGGCCTCATCAGTGATGAGGCCTTTTACCTGTTCGCGTTTCAGCGGAGAACATTATGGCAATGCCATGGATTACATCATTCCGCCCATTCCTCCGGGAGGCATGGCAGGAGCTTCTTTATCTTCCGGAATCTCGGATACTACAGCTTCGGTAGTAAGGAGCAACCCGGCAATAGAAGCGGCATTTTCAAGTGCCAGACGCGCAACTTTGGTTGGATCAATAATTCCTGCTGCAAAGAAGTCCTCAAACTTATTTTCGCGGGCGTTAAATCCGTAATCTTTCTTGCCTTCTTTTACTTTGTTCACGATAACAGAACCTTCCTGACCAGCATTTTCAGCAATGGTACGGAGCGGAGATTCGAGTGCCAACCGGATTATGTTCACACCAGTTTCCTGGTCTTCATTATCGGTATTCACTGTTTTCAATGCCTCAATAGCACGCACATAAGCAACACCACCTCCTGGAATTACACCTTCCTGTACGGCAGCACGTGTAGCATGCAGGGCATCGTCAACACGGTCTTTCTTCTCTTTCATTTCCACTTCAGTGGCAGCACCTACGTAGAGGATAGCAACACCACCGGAAAGCTTGGCTAAGCGCTCCTGAAGTTTTTCCTTATCATAATCAGATGTTGTGGTTTCAATTTGTGTCTTGATCTGGCTTATGCGGCCAGTGATGTCGGCTTTTTTACCAGCACCATTAACAATAGTTGTATTGTCTTTGTCGATGGTAACTTTTTCAGCACGACCCAGCATATCGATGGTTGCACTTTCCAATTTAAAGCCAAGCTCTTCTGTAATTACTTTGCCACCGGTTAGGATAGCAATATCTTCCAGCATAGCCTTTCTTCTGTCACCAAAGCCAGGAGCTTTAACCGCGGCAACGCGCAGGGCACCACGAATCTTGTTCACCACCAACGTAGCTAATGCTTCACCTTCTACTTCTTCAGAAATAATCAGGAGGGGCTTGCCGGTCTGGGCAGTTTGCTCCAGTATGGGAAGAAGTTCCTTCATGCTGCTGATTTTCTTGTCGTAGATCAGGATGTAAGGACTTTCAAGTTCGGCTTCCATTTTCTCTGTGTTGGTAACAAAGTAGGGAGACAGATAACCACGGTCAAACTGCATACCTTCCACAGTTTTAACTTCAGTTTCGGTACCTTTTGCTTCTTCAACGGTTATTACACCATCTTTACCTACTTTATCCATCGCATCAGCAATCATCTTACCAATGGTTGAATCGTTGTTGGAAGAAATAGAGGCGACTTGTTGAATTTCGCTTGAATCTTTGATTTTCTTGGATTGCTTACGGAGGCTTTCGATAACAACGAAAACCGCTTTATCGATTCCGCGCTTCAGGTCCATTGGGTTTGCGCCTGCGGCAACGTTTTTAATACCGTGACTGAAGATGGATTGTGCCAGTACAGTAGCCGTGGTGGTACCATCACCGGCAGCATCAGCTGTTTTGGAAGCAACTTCCTTTACCAGTTGTGCGCCCATGTTTTCGATGGGATCTTT
>CAZCRJ010000489.1:0-2886 GCA_964501015.1 uncultured Roseivirgaceae bacterium
GATAGTGTATTGTAAAGGCGAACCATGGAACACACCCGGATAGTTATTTATGCTAAAGATGTGCAGCGGATAACGGGTAAAAGTGAAAGCTATTCCAGCAGGATAATAAGGCGCATCCGTAGAGCATTCGGTAAGGAAAAGCATCAGATGATTACACTTGGTGAATTTTGCTCCTTTATGAAATGTGATGCAGATGAAATCATCACCTACCTGAAAAACTGATCACATATGGTCGCCTGTGAAGGAGCTCATCAAGTGTTCCGAATCCAGAACCCGGAGCAAAATTAAATTCCAGGCTAAGTCAAAAGGTGTTCAATATTTTTGCCAATGGAGGAATGTAGGTCAATTCCTTCTATTAGCCCTGATATATTTGAGCATTTTATTGCAAAAAGTGACATATTTCGGTACTTTTCGCAACAAATTGCTCACCAATGGTCAGTTCAAAGTCTTATGGAAGTATTAGCGAATGGGTAGACGAGTTGCTTTCGCGTGGTAAGAATGCCTTTTCGTTATCACAAGTAAAGGAGGCTTTTCCTCAACATTCAGAAGCAGCACTCAAGCGTTCCCTTAGCCGTCTCTCAAGTAAAAACAGGATAGTGTCGGTTCATAAAGGCTACTATGTAATTGTTTCATACGAATACGCAGCTAAAGGGATTGTCCCACCACTGCTATACATTGATGGGCTAATGAAATTTTTGAACAGACCATATTATGTGAGTTTACTAAGTGCGGCAGCATTGTACGGTGCCGCACACCAGGCACCTCAGGTGTTTATGGTTAACACTACTTTCCCAGCGCTTCGGCCAAGCACTAAGAAAAACAGTAAAGTGAAATTTCTCAGTGTCAAAAATATACCAGCAGCATTATTGGAGCAGAAAAAAACCGAAAGTGGGTACGTTCAGGTTTCATCACCTGAACTTACTGCTATCGATCTGGTGAACTTTGCCAAACATGTAGGAGGACTTAGCCGTGTGGCTACGGTAATGACTGAATTGGTGGAAGACATTAAGCTTGAAAAAATTAACGAAGAGCTGGCGCGCCATGCTGAAACGGCTACGCTACAAAGGCTTGGGTACATTGCGGATCAAATTCTCCACCAGCAGGCATTGGCCGATGCCATTGAAAATATTTGCCTTAAACTAAACTTAAAGTTCTTCCGGGTATCACTTATGGCAAAAAGCAAAAGGTATGGCTTCCCTTGCAATGAACGATGGAAAGTAATTGAAAACAGTGTGATTGATATAGACGAATGATTCCACAAGCGTACATAACGGAATGGTCCAACGTTGTGCCCTGGCAAACAAATGAACAGGTTGAGCAAGATTTGGTTATTTGCAGAGCGCTCGTTGAAATATTTTCAGACGAATGGCTGGCGTCCAGTCTGGCATTCCGGGGAGGCACGGCTCTCCACAAATTGTATTTACAACCACAACCCCGGTACTCAGAAGACATTGATTTGGTTCAAATTCGCCCGGAACCAATAAAGGAAACAGTTCAACGATTGCAGAAATGCCTTTCGTTTTTAGGTGAATCTTCGGTTGAACCAAGAAAAGATGGTATTCGATTGAAGTTTCGTTTCGAGTCAGAGTTCCCTCCGGTAAGAAAATTGCGATTAAAGGTTGAAGCAAATAGTCGTGAACATTTTACAGTTTTAGGATATCAAAGTTTTCCTTTCGGAATTCAATCATCATGGATAACTAAAACCTGCAACATCACTACCTATAAACTAGAGGAGTTGTTAGGTACTAAGCTGAGAGCACTATATCAAAGAAGAAAGGGACGCGACTTGTACGACATGCATAAGGCGTTAATAAACGTTCCGGAATTAGATAAGGTGTTGATTATTCATTGCTATAAGGAATACATGAAGTTTTCCGTTGAGGATCCACCAACTCTAAAAACCTTTTTGCAAAACATGGAAGCTAAAATGAAAGACGATCAGTTTCTTGGCGACATTATGGGATTAACCAGAACTAATGAGAATTATGATCATCAGGCTGCTTTCGAATTAGTGCGTTCTGAATTAATTGAGAAACTATAAGCAACGCGCACTCAAAAACTCAATGTAGTAGCCATGCTGGTAGTGGATAAATAGGCTGAGCGTGTGCGTGAGAAATCCATTCGGCATTGGCACATTGCTACGATGCACTTGTGCCAGGTAAGCAGAACCTTACCGCTTTGCTGTGCAGCTTTGTTTGTGTGTTTAGCAGTACTGATTATTAGCATATAAAAGGCTTAGGGGAGAATCTGGCCACCCCTACAAAAAGCCTCACAGTAATGTGAGGCTTTTTACTTTATGAGGTACATCGTTTATATTCCCGGGCCTCTGTTTGTGCCAGCCTGTCGGCAGACAGGTTCTTCACCAACAAAGCAACATTTTCTAATACGATCGCAGCATCTTCTAATACTTTCTCAATTTCTCAACACTCTAACGGTGAGTACCTGTAAATTGGCCGGAAGATTCTATTTTAGATGGTACACTGCACCAATCGAAAAGGAAGTTCCCTTTGTCTTCATTTCGTACTGCTTACCATCCAGTTCGCGCTCATAAAATGGCGTAAAGTCAGACAAGGTCTGGATGTCAATTTGCAGCGATACTGTTTCCATCAACTTATAGCGAAGAGACCCACCAACCGAATAGCCAACAATGAAGGTATTGCTCTTCTCGGGTAGTAAACCATCAGGGTTTGTTCCTTTCAAAAACTCCTGCTCCGAAGAAAGCTCAAAATTGTTGATCAGTGCTGTATTGAAAAAGAGTGAAGCCTTGCCTGTATTAACAGGGTTTATAGCAATGCCTAGCGGGATTGACAGATAGTTTAACGTGACATCAGTTGGATATACCGCACTGGTATTATTAATGGCGCCACCCTTTTGAATGAACCCGAG
>CAZCRJ010000490.1:0-2880 GCA_964501015.1 uncultured Roseivirgaceae bacterium
TCCTTTCTTTATCCCTAAGATGATACCTGACCTTAGTGCAGGTCATATCTCCATCAAATATGGCTTCCGCGGACCCAACTTTGTAACCGTTTCAGCCTGCGCCTCTTCCACCAATGCTATTTATGACGCCTTCACCTACATTCGGTTAGGTAAGGCTGATGTGATCGTATCCGGAGGTTCTGAGGCCGCTGTTTGCGAAGCAGGAGTGGGTGGCTTTAATGCCATGAAGGCTTTATCTGAACGAAATGATTCGCCTGAAACAGCATCACGCCCATATGACCAAAA
Source organism: uncultured Roseivirgaceae bacterium (assembly GCA_964501015.1). GTDB lineage: Bacteria > Bacteroidota > Bacteroidia > Cytophagales > Cyclobacteriaceae > UBA2336. Next base: position 286 of record CAZCRJ010000490.1, read on the forward strand.
TAGAGATGGATTTGTTTTGGGCGAAGGAGCAGGTTCATTAATTCTGGAAGAATATGAACATGCCAAAAAACGTGGCGCAAAGATTTATGCAGAAGTAATCGGAGGCGGTATGTCTGCAGATGCCTACCATATCACAGCACCTCATCCGGAAGGTGCCGGAATTACCAAGGTAATGGAAAATGCACTCGAGGAAGCGGGCATCAAACCCGCTGAGGTGGATTACATCAACACGCATGGAACATCAACTCCATTAGGGGATATCGGTGAAATACGCGCCATTGAAAAAGTGTTTGGTGATCATGTATACAGTATGAATATCAGTTCAACTAAATCAATGACCGGACATTTGCTGGGAGCAGCAGGAGCCATAGAAGCACTAGCCTGTTTACTGGCAATAAATGAAGGTGTTGTTCCACCAACTATTAACAACACAACCCCTGACGCAGACCTTGATCCAAAACTTAATCTAACCTTCAACCAGGCACAGCATCGTACGATTAACGTTGCCCTGAGCAATACCTTTGGTTTTGGTGGTCATAATGCCTCCATCATTTTCAGGAAGGTGTAAGAAAACCCGCTTGATTCTGACAATTCAATCCCTTTGATTACATTGTAGGCTAAATTTTATTGCCTTTACACGTGTGGCACTTTCTTACCTTCAGAGCCAAGAAATCTCCCTCCGACAAGAAACTGATCAGTGCGATACAAACTATCGCAGGATTTAAACCCGTTAACCTGGAATTGTACAGGCTTGCCACCCGGCATAGTTCATTGATTAAAGAAAATGGCAAAGGCTTTAAAGAAAATAATGAACGACTGGAGTTTCTGGGGGATGCCGTGTTGGGTACTGTTGTGGCTGATTTTCTTTTCAAGAAATTTCCTTATAAAAATGAAGGTTTCCTTACTGAAATGAGATCCCGGATTGTAAACCGTGATTCGCTCAATCAACTGGCCCGTAGAATAGGTATTAACAGCATTGTTCAATTCGATCAGAAAAATGCCCAATTGCAACAGGTAATACTGGGCAACACACTGGAAGCCATTGTAGGCGCCATATACCTGGACAGGGGATATTCGAAAGCAAAAAAATTTATCATCAATAAACTTATTGCCCCGAATTACGATATAGAAGAACTGGTCTCCACACACACCAATTTTAAAAGCAGATTGATTGAGTGGAGCCAACGAGAAGGAAAAGAAGTGCGGTTTGAAATTGTTAGCATACAAAAAGGCCGCGTGCACAAAGAGTTTACAGCACAGGTTATTATTAATAATGAAGTAGCCGGCACGGGCTACGGAAACAATAAGAAAAAAGCTGAACAGGATGCTGCTTTTAAAGCGTGCGAAAATCTTAAGGTATTACTTTAACAGGTAACTTTACTTCCTGAATTGTGGAGCAGTATAATTACAAATAACCAGATAAAGGCGTGGGAAGAATAAAACTAGGAGGCGCAACCCTTAATCAGACACCTTTTGACTGGCATCACAATACTGCTACTATTATTGCAGCACTTGACGAAGCACGCAGGCTGGAAATAAAGATCTTGTGCCTTCCTGAATTATGCATCACTGGATATGGCTGTGAGGATGTCTTTCTGAGCAACTGGCTCGCACAAAAAGCCATGCAGGAATTACTGGTTATTAAAAATTATACACAAGGGATAACAGTAAACATTGGGTTGCCGATACGTATAGCAGGAATCACCTATAATGGTTCATGTGTCATCAGCAACACGAAAATTCTGGGCATTACACTAAAGCAAAATCTTCCGAAGGAAGGTGTTCATTATGAGCACCGATGGTTTACACCCTGGAAGCCAAACACTGTCACAAACATTCAAGTTGGAGACGATACGGTACAGGCAGGAGATTTGGTGTACGAAGTATCCGGCATTCGTTTTGGAATAGAAATATGCGAAGATGGCTGGAGTAAAAACAAACGACCCGGCTATGAATTTGCCAAGCGAGGAGTTCACCTCATCCTTAATCCAAGTGCAAGCCACTTTGCTATGGGTAAAAGTCCGAATCGTGAGCAGGAAGTAGCGGTAGACGGATCACGACTTTTCTCCTGTGCGTATATCTTCACCAATTTACTGGGCAATGAAGCAGGTCGAATGATTTATGATGGTGATATTCTTATTGCACAGCATGGCAACCTTCTGGCTCAAAACAATAGGCTATCCTTCAAGCCATTTAACATTCTGAGTTGCGAGATTGATGTTACCAATCCGCAGAACAGTGAACAACTTGCGTTAACCGATTCAAAAGATCGGTTCGATGAACTAACCAAGGCAGCAGCCCTTGGCCTATATGACTACCTTCGTAAAAGTAAGGCCAAAGGATATGTTGTGTCACTGAGCGGTGGTGCTGACTCAGCCACATGTGCCACACTGGTTGCAGAAATGGTAAACCGGGCAAGTGCAGAATTAGGATGGGAAGTATTCACCACACAACTCAACCTCGACAAGTCTACTGGAACGCGAACGGATGCCGTACGCCAAATCCTAACCTGCGCCTATCAGTCTACCAATAACTCGTCATCTACCACATTTGAATCCGCCAAAACTCTCGCTGAATCTATTGGAGCAGAATTCG
>CAZCRJ010000491.1:0-2877 GCA_964501015.1 uncultured Roseivirgaceae bacterium
TGCAGAATACCTGCAATGAGTCTGGCTACATCGGCATTCATGCGGGAGGTAACATCCAACATCATAGTTTTCAGATCGTCAACAGAATATTTTTTATCAGGGGTGAGTAATTCCACTATTCGTCCGGCCCGGCTTCTGGGATAATAATAGCCTGGATATAAAATACCATCCACGCTGTCGGGTTGGTTGTTGGCTGAGTACACAAAGCCCCAGGGAGGATTTATTGCTTGTGGATTTTTGGTAAAATCATAATAGCCAAGGTATTCATCTTCGCCACTGGCACCATTGAGGAAGAGTTTACTCTGCACATGTGCCGGTCGGATGGGTAATCGTGCAGCCGCCCACCACGCAATGTTTCCATCAATATCGCCATACATCACATTTAGTCCCGGAGCTGAAAATTTTGAAACAGCATCACGGGCCTCTGCAAATGTGGTAGCGTGGTTAAGTTGATAGGCGGCTTGTAAGGCATAATTGTCCATCATTAATAACTGCCAGGATAGGGCTACTGGATTTTCAAGTGTTTCGGTATTTTCAAGTATTCCGTTTATGATCGGCCCGTGGCGGGTAGTGCGTACCGTCAACGCGATGGGCTCGCTGTCTTTCACCGTAATAACTTCAATGCGCTCGCTAACATCTTCCCAGGTGTCTCTGAACTTCACCTGTTTCTCGTTATCCGGATTGGTGGTTTCAATAAAGAAATCGGAATCATCATTTTCAAACATGGTAAGCCCGATTCCGCAAAAACGATTATTTCCAAGTAAGCCAAAAGGGATGCCTGCAATATGATGACCATAGAAACTTTTTCCCGGGTATTCTAGATGTGCTTCATACCACACCGAAGGTTGAGCGAATCCGATATGGGTATCGTTGGATAAAATCGGAAAACCGGATGCCGAACGATCTGATGAAATAACCCAACCGTTGCTTCCCTGCCACAGCGGAACGGGCAGTGCTTCCAATGCATTGCTGATGGCGGTAATCAGGTTATCCTGTTGTTTCGTTGAAGGGCCATTAAAGTTTTTGATCCGTACGGCATCGGGTGGTGTATGTACTGCAATGTCGGCTAAGTATTCAACACCAAATTCTGTTCTTATTTTCTCCAATACGGGATCTGCATTTAGTCCTTCAGCAAACCCAAATGACATAAAGCCTACTGCCAGGTAAATATCTTCGGGCGTGAACGCTGTTTTAGGTATACCGATAATGGCAAACTCAATGGGAGTAGCACCGGTAGTGATGAAGTGATTGATTCCTTTTTGATAGGCGATAGTGGAGCGTTGAAACGCAGCCGTATCTGCAGATAGAAATTTTTCAGCTTGTTCTTTGGCAAATTTATTTAAGCTCAGTGTTCTGAAAAGTTTATCCACCTTTACCAGGTCTGCACCCAGTATTTCTGATAAGCGACCACCAGCAGCCCTGCGCAACATCTCCATCTGAAAAAGCCTGTCCTGTGCGTGTACGTAGCCAAGTGCATAATACGCATCTTCTTCTGTTGATGCATAAATATGGGGTACACCATAGGCATCGTAATGTACGGTTACTTCAGCGGTCAGGCCGGGCATGGTTAAAGCTCCTTCCAAAGTAGGTTTACGGGTATGCAGGTAGATGTAAACAATCAGGCTCATTACGAGCACCAGCGCAACAAATCCAACGAGAATGTATTTAATAAATTTCATAGTGATAGAATGGGTAAAAAGCTGGAGGTTAAGGTATTACTTAGTTAACCGAAAACAAGCTGTGAGAAGTTGATCACAAAGTATGGAGTTTTTCGGAAGTTTGGAAAACGAGTACTATTTTCGGGCTTAAATTTTATGTCATGTTAACCGGACTTTTACATACACACTCCCTTCTTCGTTATTTTGTACTCATAGCCCTCGTGCTGGTGATCGTTATTTCCCTGCAGAAATGGCTGGGCAAGAAACCGTATAGCGGAATTGATAATAAAGTAAGCCTTTACCTTTTTATCTTCACCCACCTTCAGCTTCTTATCGGAGTAGTGTTGTACATGGTAAGTGATGTGGTACAGTTCAACTCGCTTACCATGAAGACTCCTGAATTACGGTACTGGGCTGTTGAACATATTTCACTGAACATTTTTGCAATACTCTTCATTACCATGGCGCGTATTTCTTCCAAGAAGATGACAGACGATACGCAACGGCACAAGCGCATGTTTTTATTTAATGCTGTTGCCCTGTTGTTGATTATTGTTTCGCTAACCATGAGCGGAAGAGGAATTATTCACCCGAATCTTTTCTGATAGCTGCTATCTACTTAAAATTCCCCGTATTGGTACCTTGCTTGGGGTTTCAAGTCACGCTCAATAGTTTTATCTTTATCGGATAAAACCATTGCCCATGATTCGATTTCTACTACTTGTTGTCGGTTGCGCTTTTTCAATTTCTGTTTTTGCCCAGGAGTTCACTCCTCGGTATGCTTTGGTAAAGCTGAATAAGGAAGTCAATACGTATTACCACGATGCTGCTCCCATAATATCAGTTGACGGCAAGAAACTCTATTTCTTCATTCATAACCATCCTGAAAATACCTTTGGCAAGGAAGGAAGTGACGATATCTGGATGTCAACTTTGGGAGAAGATGGTTTGTGGAAGGCGCCACAGCATTTAACAGCCCCGTTTAATATCCACCGCAACAACCAGGTGTTTACCGCATTGCCGGATGGTTCACTCTTTATTAAAGGGGGTCGCGCAAAGGATACCAAGGGTTTTTCCATAGTTGATCCCTCCGGAAGACTTACGGAACTGGAAGTACCCGGTTTTAAGGAAATGAATAAGGGCCGTTTCTATGGAGCCAGCATGTCATCGGACGGAAAACATATAATCATTACCTTCACCGAAGTGCCTGGTAGCCCAC
>CAZCRJ010000492.1:0-2875 GCA_964501015.1 uncultured Roseivirgaceae bacterium
GAGCAATAGTATTCCAATGCTTTTTCTGATCCATTTTTTATAGTGTTGCTATACTGTAAAGGTAACAATTAATACGCTTTACACATTGTGTGCCTCCTTAGGTACTTCATTATTGATAGAGCATAGTTCGAGACCAACAATCATTTTACTGCACAGCGCTATCTGGCAGAGGTCTTACTACTTTATACTAAAAATTGAACTCGTAGATTTCCCCTCTCACAACTAATGGACCGTTAGCTGCATTAATTTAACTGTGTAACGCTTGGTGCTATTCAATAAATTCATTACTGAAGTTCATAAATTTCTGATCTCCGACTTAAAATGATAATCTGAATTCTAACAATGCACCAATGTAAAATGGAATCCATCTTCTAAAATAATTATCGACTAACAAACAATTTAAGTAGTCCATCATAAACAAATATTCTTTAGAAAATATCATGCATTTTGTGAAATACTATTTATCAAACTATAACGAAAACTCTTTGAATATATCACTCATGTACTATCCTTGAATAATAAATAAACTTTCCCATCACGTCTGCATTTCAGAATTTTTCAGATCATTCAAATACGTTGACTTATCGACAATATCAAAGGTTAGTCTCTCAATTCTTTATTGAATAACGGAATATCCTCTCTTGTTTGCCATGAGACAAATTCTACAATCGAATTTGTCTATAGTGGCTGGTTTTTTACTGTTTTGGTTCCCGAATCTACGGGATGGTTATTTAAGAGGTATGTTTGGAATGCTGATAACTTTTACATTGTTATTCAGTTGCTCAACACTTCCTTATGAAGAGGAGATTGACGAAGACCCCAACACCAGCGGTAGAGTTATGATATCCTCAATTGACCGATTAGTCCTGGTCAATGCGCTCACCAATGAAGACATCCTTCAGCTGAATGATTTTTCTGAATTTTATGCTTCATCTCTCTCTATCAGGGCCGAAACGGGTGGTGCCAGTGTTATTTTTGAGCTAAGTGGCCCTGAAACGTACAAATTTATTGACTCAACAAAACCGTTTACACTAAAAGGTGACAATTCCGGTGTGTACAAGGAGTGGATACCTGCACCGGGTACCTATACATTAAAAGTAACACCCTATGCTAAGTCAGGTGGTTCCGGAAGGTCGGGAGCCACTAAAACGATTACGTTTAATGTTCTTGCCAAATCGGGTGAACCGTCAAGCTTAACTGCACCTCCACCTGCTGATTATTACTTTAACCAGGATTTTAAGGCTGTGTCCTTAACGTCTTCAGGTGAGACCAAAAAGTTTAACGGCTGGAATTTATTGGGTGCTACTTCGTATTTAAGTGATGTATACATTTGGGCTCATAAACCTCCGTATACTGATATTCAGATGAATACAGCATTGGATGGAGGCCGAAATTCCCTTTACCTCCGGGTTAATGATGACGATCCAGCGGATAGCTGGACAACCCGTGCACAAATGCAAATGACTTTTAAAGATGGTGTTGATATTGGCGTCTATCATACCAGTCATAGAATGTATTTTAGTCCCGATCTTGGATACCTGACAAATTATTCAGGCACTCTAAATTGGGTAAGCGTATTCGAAGTATGGAATAAACGTAATCCAAACTGGGATGGCGACCAGGCAGGATCATCTCGTATCAGTCTGTATGTAAATAAAGCGTCAGGCGAAGGGCAACCCCTTCATTGGACTGTTTCATCACAGTACACTCAACCAGCATCTATTCTATGGAATGCTGTATGGCCATCACAAACGAACAAAATTGTTCCAGTGCCGATCGGGAAATGGTTTACTATGGATGTTTATTTGAAAAGAGGTGAAGGCACTAACGGACAATTTAAAGTTACTATTACCCCCGATGGTGGCATTCCTGCAATCTTGTTTGATATTAAGGGCCATACAGTATATCCAGGTTATCCAGCATTAACACTGAAGAATTGGCAGGTATTTAAATTTTATATTGGCGACCCCTTGTTGGACTGGATGAGGTCAAAAAATAAAATTGCTTTCGCCCAATACAATGATTTTAAATGGTTTAAAAATTGAGTTAAGGGTTGGCCCCGGTTTGGCCATTCCGAGAATAAAATTTCCCCATCATCGTATGATGATGGGGATTTTCGTTTTGAGCGCTTGTCGACTTTTACATAGGGCTAATACGGTAATCTTGTAATTGCCTTTTCGATAGACACTATTAGAATTAAAAGTAAAAATCCTGACAGGAACGATGTCAGGATTAATTAGTGCACTTGCAGGGATTCAAACCCCGAACCTTCTGATCCGTAGTCAGATGCTCTATTCAGTTGAGCTACAAGTGCAGGTTAATTTTGGATTGCAAATGTAAATAATAAATTCACTTGGCAAAAAACAGTTTTTGCCTCACCAAACAAAAAACCTATTTTTGAGCCCTTATTTAACCCCTGGAATCGTGATGTTTAAAAAATTAGCCTTAATTGTACTATTAGCCGGAATCATACAGTCAGCCTATAGTCAGTCAACTGCCGATTCAAAGGAGCAGGTGCGAAAAGGCCGACCCGATATACCAGGAACCTTTTTGGTGGATTTTGGCCTGAATCTGCCATTTGAAGAGGACCCTTTCAAAACGGGCGGATGGGGTTCACGTACATTAAACTTATACTACCAGGTGGATAAGCGTATTGGGTCAAGTAAGTTTAGTGTTCACCCGGGAATCGGGGTAGGTTTGGAGCGTTACAAGTTTACCAACAACCATACATTTACCTATAAAGCGGGTCCTTCGAGTCCGTATGATTCCCTGAAGATGGTTCCCGGATCGGAATTACTGGGGTCAGATGCGGATGTGAGAAAATCACAACTTATCACAAACTATGCTGATGCCCTCGTTGAATTTCGCTTCAGCA
>CAZCRJ010000493.1:0-2873 GCA_964501015.1 uncultured Roseivirgaceae bacterium
ACATGCCCTCTTTGGCTAATGGTGGCACAACACCCATGTTGTACCAAGCGAAAGCATATTGATCGGCAATGGATTCAATACCTTTAGTGAGGTTTGATGCACCATGAGCTGAATTAACATCAATGCGAATTAAAACAGGATTACTGCCTGAATGATTTTCCTGAAGTGTGGCTGCAAACTTAAAGCTATGAGCGGGTACAACCCTATCATCCCGATCAGCAGTAGTTACCATGGTAGCCGGATAACTTACGCCCGGCTTCAACGCATGGACGGGTGAGTATCCCTTTAAATATTCAAACATTTCTTTCGAATCTTCAGCGGTTCCATAGTCTGTAGCCCAGGCTGCCCCAATTGTGAATTTATGATAACGCAGCATATCCATCACGCCTACCGCAGGGAAAGCCACTTTGGCCAAATCAGGCCTCTGTGTCATCACCGCACCCACTAACAAGCCGCCATTTGATCCGCCATTTATTGCCAGGTATTCACTTGAGGTATATTTTTCAGCTATTAAATACTCACCCGCGGCAATAAAATCATCAAACACATTTTGCTTATTCATTTTTGCTCCCGCCTGATGCCATTCCTCGCCATACTCTCCGCCACCCCGAAGGTTCGGCTGTGCAAAAACCCCACCATTCTCCAGCCAAACAATCCGAGACGCACTAAACGATGGGGTTAAACTAATATTGAAACCACCATACGCATACAACCACGTTGGATTTTTACCATTAAGTTCAATTCCTTTTTTATGAACAATAAACATAGGAATTCTGGCACCGTCCTTACTCGTGTAGAAAACCTGTTTGGTTTCATAATCCTCAGGATCGAATTTTATTACGGGCCGCTCATGCTCTGTTGATTTACCTGATGCCACATTGTATTTAAAGCTTGTTGGAGGATACGTGAAAGATGTGAATGTGTAGTACAAATCCACATCATCTTTCCATCCGTTAAACCCGTTGGCCGTTCCAATATCCGGTAGTTCAATTTCGCGTTCAAACTTCCCATTCAGATCATATTGCTTTACTTGTGTTTTTACATCAACCAGATACCTGGCGAAAATTTTCCCTCCTCCTGCTGACGAGTTTAATGTATATTCAGTCTCGGGAATCAAGTCTTTCCAGTTTTCGTAAGAAGGATTGGCAGCATCTACCCAAACCACTTTTGAATTGGGCGCGTTATAATTCGTTTCCATAATCAGTTTTGATCCATCCGTTTCAATAACATTCTGATCGCTTTCAAAACCGGTTTTAATGGGAACAATTTTGCCGTTGGGCTTCGATAAATCCAAAACGTACAATTCATTTCCTGTGGTGCTCTCACTTGCTGAAATGATCAGGTAACGTTCATCTTCTGTAACAAATCCACCAACAAATCTCCGTTTTTCCTTATCACCAAAAATAACCCTATCCTCCGATGGTGACGTGCCCAGCGTATGGTAATACAACAATTGATAGTCATTTTTTGCACCGAGGCTTTTGTTCAGGCCTTCAGCGAACCGATTGATGTAATAACCATCATTACCTTTCCAAGAAATCCCGCTTTGCTTCAGGTTACGAATCGTATCCTCTGCCAGTGATTTGTCGGCTGTTCTAATCACCACCGCTTCGGCCCGGTCTGCGCCTCCCTTAGCAATCTGAAAGGCCAACAATGAACCGTCTTTTGAGAACGACAGCCCACGCATTGTGGTCGTTCCGTCCTTTGAAAAGGTGTTGGGGTCAAGAAATAATTCAGGCTCACCGCTCTCCCCCTTCCTGCGATACAGAACGTATTGGTTTTGAAGCCCATCATTCTTGTAGAAATAATAGTATTCACCTCTTCTAAAGGGGGTGCCCAGTTTTTCGTAATCATTCAGTTCCAGCAATCGTTTCTTAACAGCATCGCGATAATTGATATTTTTCAGGTAACCGAAGGTCACTTCGTTTTGTGCGGTCACCCAATCTGCTGTTGCTTTGGCGGTGTCGTTTTCCAACCACCGGTATGGGTCGGGCACTTCCGTTCCAAAATATATATCAACCGTATCTACCTTTTTTGTTTCGGGATATAACAATGCTTTTTGCTCACTCTCCTTTTGGGAACAAGCCATGGTAAGAAGAAGTACAAGACTTAATAAATATGCAGTAACTCTCATAAGTTTGGGGATTAAAGCCTAAACTTACATAATACCAATAATCAAAATAGCAGGGTTGTGACAGGTGGTTAATTTTTATCGCCTTCAATGCTTTTACGGCCACGAAATCTGACGAATATGAAAAATCCAATTCTTCCGACCATCGCAAGTACCACAGCTTTTGCCGGGGTTATAGCGGTAAATGCGCTGGCCAATATCCTGCCCATTAATGGTATGAATACCGGTGAAGTTTCAGCGCTTTATCCCAGTTTATTTACTCCGGCAGGACTAACCTTTTCTATCTGGAGTGTTATTTATTTATTGTTATTCGGATATGTGGTTGTGCAGTGGAGCCGGATTAACTCACCTGAATATGAAAAACTTTATCGCTCCCTAACGCCAACCTTCCTTGCTTCATGTGTTCTAAACATGAGCTGGATTCTTGCCTGGCATTTTCTTTTTGTCTGGCTATCGGTTATTATAATGGTGGCATTGTTGGTTACACTAATTCGTTTGTTTCTTATCCTTGAACAGCATGAATCAACCGGGATCGTAGACAGAATTTTCACTCATCTTCCCTTTACAATTTACTTGTCGTGGATTTGTGTGGCCACTATTGCCAATAGTTCAACAGCATTGATTTCGGAAGGATGGAAGGGAGGATTTTTATCAGAACAAACATGGACAATTATACTGATGAGCATTACCACGCTTTTGGCGGTAGTGATCACCGTTCGCTTTTCAAAGCCGGCCTTCGCAG
>CAZCRJ010000494.1:0-2871 GCA_964501015.1 uncultured Roseivirgaceae bacterium
GCATTCTGATTCAGAATAAAGCATATCCATATCCTGATCATTATCGAAGTCAATAGCCAGGAGACTCTTTCCTCCTGCATGTTTTAACCGGCCTCCGGATGCACACGGTATTCCAAACGCAAATACGCCACATTCACAATCTTCCACGGCTCCCCAGGTCTGTGTGATGCGCTCCAGGTCAAGGGAGTCGCAAACACCATAGCGCTCCATGCTGAAGTTTTTGTGAAACTCAATCGTGCTGGTACCAACAAATTTTACGTTGAAAATATCAAGATCGCCATCTCCATCCACATCCACCAAGGCTGGTAAATCATCCGGCTGGAGTTGCAGGTTGATCTTGCCTGAAAAACCCTTGGTTAAAATGACCTCGCTTTTTGATCCGGGAAATCCTGTATAGAACAATACCTGCTCCCACTTCAGCAATCCTCCTGCCGGAGTAACATTTTTAAATACTTTAATGCCTAAAAGATCCTTGGTGAATAAATCTTTACGTCCGTCACAATTGTAATCGCGCAACAACATAAAGCCTGATGTTTCTGCAGGAAATAACGGCTCATATTCAGGAGCATATACATACGTGTTATTGACGGTGAGAAAGGTAAGCACACGATCGGCCATACGGTCGAAAATGACAAGGTCATCAATTCCGTCTCCATCGAGGTCAATCGAATTAAACTGTGCTGCATTCAATCCTCCAGCCCATGGCAAGGGTAGGGTATCAGTATCGTGAATAACCGGTACCACCTGATCCAGTACGTAGGTGAACTGCGCCAGGGCCATGTGAGTTACTAACAGGAAAATTAAGACCAGGCGCATGAAACTTTTTTACGTAAAATTTAAAACCGCGTACATCCTTCCTTTATCTTGGTGAGCAAGTTATGGACATCATTACGCTATATCAAAACTATCTGAGGAGCGGTAAAGTTTCTACCGATACCAGGCAAATTTCTACAGGTGCCGTATTTTTTGCGCTAAAGGGCGAATCGTTCAACGCCAATGCCTTTGCTGAAGAAGCCCTTGCCAAAGGTGCACTATTGGCAGTAATTGATGAGGCGCAGTACAAAAAAGATGATCGCTATGTACTGGTCGATGATGTGCTTACCACACTGCAGCGACTGGCACAGCATCACCGCAGTCAATTGTCCATTCCCATTATCGGCCTTACCGGCTCAAACGGAAAGACAACCTCCAAAGAATTGGTGAATGCCGTACTAAGCAAAAGGTATAGAACACTGGCTACAAAGGGAAATCTCAATAATCACATTGGTGTTCCGTTAACCATTTTATCCATTGATGCTTCCATTGAACTGGCCATCATTGAAATGGGAGCCAACCACGTGGGGGAAATTACCCTGTTGAGTTCCATTGCCAACCCTACGCATGGGTTTATTACCAACATCGGGAAAGCCCATATTGGCACCTTTGGCGGCTTTGAAAACATCATCCGTGGAAAATCAGAATTATACCAACACCTGATCGTGAATAACGGAGTAGTTTTTATCAACTCGCAAAACCACATCCTGTCCAACATGGCCAAACGGTTTAAGAACCCGTTGTTCTACCCGGCACCCGGTGATTATTACCACTGTGATTTAGTCGGCTCTGATCCGTTTGTTGTTATACAAACAGAATCAGGTCAGGAGGTTCATACGCATCTAATCGGGCAATACAATTTTGAAAATATTGCCGTTGCCCTTTGTCTTGGGAAATATTTTGGCGTTGATGCAGCACTAGCCAACCAGGCTGTTGCGGAGTATATTCCTTCCAACATGCGCTCACAGGTGATTACAAAAAACACAAATACCATTATTCTGGATGCCTACAATGCCAATCCCAGTTCCATGATGGCAGCCATTGATACCCTTGCCGGAATTAAAACCGGAAGAAAAGTATTGGTTCTTGGCGATATGTTTGAACTCGAAGAAGAGGCTGAGGCCGAACACCGGAACATTGGCAAGCACATTCGTGAGCTGGGCTTTACGGAAGTTTTTCTTTGCGGATCACTGATGAGCTCAGCGGCAAAAGAATTTCCTGTGGCGCATCATTTTTACACCCGTAATGAGTTGACCGATGCGTTGCGCGAATACACCATAGACCATGCTACCATATTGGTGAAGGCATCTCGTGGCATGGCGTTGGAGGCAGTTGTGGAGGTTTTATAGCCCGCCATTTTTCGTTGACCTAAATCCTGATTTAACGATGCGTTAAGGAAGTGCTTATCCTTACTCCTTCTTGTATGAGACAGTTTAGTCTTTATCCTGATTATTATCATTTTTTTTGACCGCCAGCCTCAGTATACTTTCACGTTATTCTAAATACGATTCCAATGAACTCAAGCCACTTTTCTGCTGGGCAAACCACGAGCCTCGTGCTGTTGCGCGTCCTCATCGGCTGGCACTTCCTGTACGAAGGCATTCTAAAAGTGTACAACCCTGCCTGGACCGCCAAAGGGTACCTACTCAGTGCCTCCTTTCTCAAACCATTCTTTCAATGGCTTTCCGGAGATTCGATCATCGCCATTGTCGATACACTGAACATCGTTGGCCTGATCGCCATTGGTGCCGGTCTTATCCTGGGATTAAAAATTCGCTGGGCTTGTATCGGTGGTGTTTTATTACTCGCCTTGTACTACCTCGCGCATCCACCTTTCCCCGGATTCGAGCAGGGTCCGACAGAAGGAAGCTATTGGATTGTAAATAAAAACCTGATTGAAATGGTGGCACTGGTTGTACTGTACCAGTTTCCAACGTATGCCGCCTTCGGCCTGGAGCGGTTTTTCAACAGGAACAAACCCGAAACCGTGAACGGATAACCTCCACCCCTTAACGCATTGATCATGAAAAAAGAAGACAACATATTTAATTCATGGAG